>CANHQR010000002.1 GCA_947462815.1 Pseudobdellovibrionaceae bacterium | reverse complement strand
TGGGATACATGATGTCGAGGCTCATGCAGCCAATCGGCATTCTAAGTCTCTAAAATTTGCGATGACATTCGAAGCGGTTGAGGCGTTTCACACACTCAATCAAGGCAGCTCGAGGAGGCGCCCGAGCCCCTGGCTCCAAAAGATCACACAGCCCACCCCCAGCAATGCGGCGAGCATGAGCTTGCGGGCGGGGTAGGTGCGGAGGCTCAGGGCGAAAGCCTGGGACTTTGGACTCATGCCTAGCTCTTCGGCCAGGTCATTGGCGGACTTGAGGTTCTCGCCGAGCGTGATGAGGGGTTTGACCTCGGGTCGACGAGAGCCCCGGGGAGTTTGGACAAGTGCATGTTTTGTCCAAAGAATTCTCGATGGATCGCGTCTCAAATTGTGGCGCCTGAGATGCGAAATTGAGATGCGAGATTGAGATGCGGCGCGTCTTATGTTAGGATCTCGTCCTGGATTTGCGGGCGATCGCGGTGAGTCCCAAGGGCGCAAGCTTGAGGTTCGAGCTGAGGAAAGTCCGGACTCCGAAGGGCAGCGTAGGGGTTAACGACCCCCCACCGCAAGGTGAGGAACAGTGGAACAGAGAGAATGTCCGGGGCATTGAGCTCGAGATCGGGAACGGGAGATCTCGAGGGAGCTGCCGGAGTGAAAACAGCCAAACTCTACGCGGAGCAAGAACAAATAGGGGAGTGTTAAAGCGCGGCCCGCGCCAGACTCCCGGGTCAGTTCGCTTGAGGTTCGCGGTGACGCGAATCCTAGAGGAATGATCGCCTCTCGCAGGTGCGGTCGAGTGCCTGCGGAAGACAGAATCCGGCTTATCGCAAATCCCTCGCGACCATTTGAGGCTCCGACATGAAAGTGTTGGGGCCTCTTCTTTTTTTGGACTCGGCTTTGTCATTTTGAGGCGATCGACGTTCAATGTTTCACGTCCCTGATTTGAATCGCTGACTTGTGGGGAGACCGCGCATGCGACTTGCGGAGAGTATTGGGCGAACGCCGCTGATCGAAATCGAATCTCTTTCGCGAGCCACAGGTTGTCGCATTCTTGCGAAAGCCGAGTTCATGAATCCTGGTGGCAGTGTCAAAGATCGCGCCGCACTTGCGATGATTGAGGCGGCTGAGGCCTCAGGCGAACTTCGTCCGGGTGGCGTGATCGTCGAAGGCACTGCTGGCAACACCGGTATCGGTTTGACGATGCTCGGACTCAAGCGCGGCTATCGCGTCATCATCTGCATGCCGGACAATCAAGCCGCAGAAAAGTACGAGTTGCTGGAAGCGATGGGAGCTGAAGTGAGGCGCTTTCAGCCGGTGCCGTTTGCCAACTCGGCGCACTTTTACCATCAAGCCCGCGAACTCGCCGCGCAGACCCCTGGAGCTTGGTGGGCGAATCAGTTTGAGAATTTGGCGAACCTTCACGCCCATGAAACCACCACGGGGCCTGAGATTCTTGCGGACTTACAGCGCGATGGCCTTGCGGCCGCGCCCCTCACCTTTGTGAGCGCTGTGGGTACAGGCGGCACGATTGCCGGTGTCTCACGAGTGCTCAAGCGGGCTCGTCCGGATGTGCGTGTGGTTGTGGCAGATCCGTATGGATCGGGAATGTATGGATACGTTCAAGACAAGAAGCTTGAGACCGTCGGCTCGTCCATCACCGAGGGCATCGGTATCATGCGAGTGACAGCGAATTTTGCTCAGGCCCAAGTGGACGCTGCGATCAGAGTGGACGATCAGCTCATGCTCGATGTGCTTTTTCATTTGGCTCGGGTTGATGGGTTGTTCGTCGGCACCAGTGCGGCGTTGAATGTCGCTGCGGCGTTCACGTTGGCGAAGCAAGCGCAAGGTCGCGGCGAGGTCTTCGTGACGATGTTGTGCGATCATGGCTCGCGCTATGCCTCGAAACTTCTGAGCGAGGAGTGGTTGGCGAGCAAAAAACTTCTGCGTCGTCCAAATTTTCTCGCGGATCAAATGCGCTGAGTGGGCCCGAGCTTCAGTTCGCGACGAGAAAGCCTTGGGCGTTGAGCGTAACTCGACGCTGGAACAAATCGCCAGGTTGATACGGACAAACGCCATTGACGAAGGCCACCAGAATCTCTCCGTGCATGATGCTATCCGCATCCAATGGGCAAATCGGATCTGGCACATAGAGAACCAGAGAATTGGGAGCGAGCATCACGAAGCAGCGCGAGGGCTCAAGCAGAACTTGGCCAACGGTCGCTGTGACTTGGGCATGGGCCTCCGTGCAAACTCGAGCCGAGGCCGCTGGGCTAAAAAAGAGCGCTCCGATCGAGGTCAGCATCACGAGCGCCGTGATGGAGAATCGATCAGCACGAGGAGTTGCTTTGGGTGCCCGTACAGCGCGCCGATGAAGCAGGTGGCCAAAATTCATGGCTGAGGGTTCTGTCATAGGCTGGTCCTGAGCGCAACATATGTGGGGTCTGAAGGGAAGTTTACTTTTTCGATCTGGGCCCTTTGATTGTGCTCGGAAAGTTAGAATCACAAATGGTTTTATTTACTTAAGCTTCTTTTGATCGACTCGAAATTGTGCCTGAGCTGCAGGGACTATGAGGATGGGTTTAGGTCAGCACAATCAAGTGGCCCACTTCAAAAACCAAGAGCGCTCCCCCTCGAGCGCTCTTTGGGCGGCATGATGATCTGTGTTGAGCCAGATCAAGCCGCAGTCGATCTCAGAATTTGAACCGCCCTTTGGGGCGGCGGCAGTTGCCTCGTTTAGCGGCGGGCAATCGCGGGAGCGCGAACTGGTCGGCTCGCAGGAACAGGCTGGTTCAGTGCGTCCGATGTCCGACGGATCCAATTGGCATAATAGGGAACGGACGTGTAGGCCGCCGACACTGAGCAATCGTTCTTCGGATCGTCGACACCTCGGCTTGTGACACCGATCACGACGAGTTCGCCATTGACCTGAATGTAGGCGGGGCCGCCCGAGTCACCGTGGCAAGCACCTTTGCCTTTGCTTTGCTCCATCAAGATCTCAGTCTTCGAGAAGCCTGAGCTTTTGATCTGCGTGACAACGTAGCGCAGTTTGCCAGCGCCCGTTCCGCGAGCTCCGTCCGAGTTGCCGTAGCCTGCCAGCATGACGTTCTGGCCATCTTTGAGTCCGCTCGAATCCGAAAGAAACTTGATCGGCTTGTAGCCTGCGGGCAAGCCGCCCGAGAATTTCACGACGGCGATATCGCCGGTATTGAACTCTTGGAACTGACGAAGGCTCCAGAGGGGTGACACTTGATAAGCGTCGACCGGCTTCACCACAATCGATCGCGAGTCGACATCTGTGCCGAACACGACGCGAAGATCGGATGCAGGGCTCACCACGCAGTGAGCAGCCGTGAGCAGAATCGTTTCCGAGAGAATGGAAGCTGTGCAGATCGAGCCGCCGCGAAGGTCATAGAGCGCGACGATGTGTTTGGCGAAGTCTTCTTGGCCATTCGATTCTTGGCCGCCGATGATAAAGGCGCCCGCGTCGGCTGTGACCGTGTCTGTGGCCTGAATGCTCTGCAGGTCCGGAGCGCAAGCGCTCAGCGAAACAAGAGCGAGAAGCGCCGCGAGTCCTTTATAGAGCGAGCGGCCAGAGAGTTGAGCATCTTCCTTGAGCTTGGGCATGAGCTTGGGCATGAGCGCTGGGCCACGAGTTTGTTCCAATTGGCCCGACGGCATTTGTGCCTTTGTAGTCTTCACGGTGTTCCCCCCCCCCAACACTCCCGCGGTGCTCTCGAATCCTCAATGGGCAATCTTGCGCCGGCGAGTTTCAGCTTCCGCGGGAAGCGCGAACATGACCCCTCAAGTGCGCGCTTCGGTTAAATATGAGTCCCATCCTGGGCACCTCTGGAGGACGTTTCTGCTTTTTTTACAAGGCGGGTTCAACAGGATTTTTATTTTCGATTCCATAAGTGAAACTTATGAAAAGTGCTGGTTTGCTGTGATGATGGTCACACCGAGGAACCTGTGGATCACAGTATTTTCAATTACTTAAGATGTGTGGTTCCAATTCTGAACTAAAAATATCTTGGGTGTTTATGCGGCGCATGACATGCGAATGTGGCTTCGGAAATCGTCGCCTCATGAAGCGGTGCGAAGTAAGCCTCAGAAACTCAGCAGGAAAAAAATTTTCGGGGGCTGAGCTCTTTGAGATGGAGCTCGGTCGCCAACGCCAAGGTGGAATCTGAACTGAGGCCTTAATTTGCGGGCTTGTCGTTGGGATCGGTAGACGGCGGCGTATTGGGGTCCATGTCGCGAAGTCGAATCAGGGTGCCTCGTTCGAAGCGAATACGCGGCGAGCGGATTTGATTGTCAATCCACTCCCAATTGATGCCGTCATCACTTCTCAATAACACGGAGCCTTCGAAAGTTTGTTCGGTGAGCAGTTGATTGTCGGTCCCAATTTCGTCTGTCACATAGCGAAAATGGACCAAAACTTTTTGAGTTTGCGGTGCTTGAGGGTCGACGGGTACGGCCTCCGTGTAGATCTGTTGAAAGGCGACCGAAGTGACGGTGGGCTGCTTGGCTTTTATGTAGTCGCGAATGCGGTTTTCAAGCTCGGTTTGAAGCTCGGAATTACGCTGAGCTGTCCCGGCATCAATTCGTAGTCCCCAAGTCCAAATCATCAACCCGAGTACGAGAGCTGTTGCGAGATACTTACCAATCGCCATGCCCATGTTTGCTCCTCGTCGGACTCGTTGTAAAAGCCCAACCGCTGACCGCGGATCTCTATTCGATTCAAAGGCCCATGCTCAAAGAATCATGTCAGAACCGCGAACTTCAACCCCGTCAATTGGCCCCTTGCCCAAACCCCACACCACGATATCCATCGGTGATCTCATACCGATCCATTTCAGGATCTTCGAGGCTGCGTGTCACCTACTGGCGCACAAAAATCCCCGCAGGGTGAGTCTCGCCGGTCCAGAGGTGATCATGCCGTTCGAGGTCGGGCTCTGATTCGAAGCGGCCTGCATGAAATTGCGGCGCACCGACTTCTCGACCCCGAAGACGTGACTCCGGTGACGTCACTCTCGAGACGGGCTCTCAAAGACGCGATCCGACTTGCGAGTCGAGTCAAAGCTTTCCCTCGTGCGATCAACCACCTAGACACTAGACTCTACCCGGAGGGTCGTCAATTGGCGGACGCAGCTTCAAACTCAACGGCTTCAAGTTCGACCCGAGCCTCGGGCTCTGGTGCGGGCTCGTCGGCCGAAGCATCGGCCGATCGCGAGGCTCGTACTTGGCAACGATGGGCTTTCACGCTCAACCATACGCTACCGAAAACCTTGCTGAACGAAATTGAGTGGTGGCGCACGCATCGAGACACCGAGGGTTGGCGCGGGGCTCTGCAAGCGCGTGCGAAGATTTGGGCGAGGCGAGGTTTTGTTCAAGGTGTCGAGTGGACGGCGAAGTCCATGGGTTGGAAGTTGCGCGGCCGAGTGGGCGAGGTGACCTGGCGTGAGTTCTCCGAGGATCGCCATGCGGCATCAACGGCGGGCTATTACGAAGTGGATGTGACTCGTGCGAGCGCGGGAGCTGTGTTGGATGCCGTGGAGTTGATGCTGCGGCGTCAGCTCACGGAGGTCTTTGACCTCCGAGTCGATACGGTGAACGTCGAGCGTGCGGAGTTGCAATTTCATGGAGTTCATGGAGCGGGCGACGACGATGAGTTGACTTCGGGCTTGCGTCTCGGAGCCTTGTTGGCTGCAGATCGTCTGAATCCCGGGTCAGTCATCGCGGAGGATGATCGCACATGGCGCGTGACTTTGCCTTGGAGTGAGGCCGAACGCGAAGAGCTACGTCGGCAACTTTGGGTGGAGCTGGGGCGCTCGGCGAAGGGACGTGTGCGCTCGCAAGTGACCGCGCATGTTTTCGAGATCGCCGCGGGCGAGCAAGTCGCGCGACGAATCGCTGACGTGGAATTGAATCTAGTCTTGATGTCTGGGTCGGCCCAACGGGTTCTCGGCCCTTCGGCTCAATGAGGGAGTGGTGATGCTCGATACAGGTTTGTCGACGTCTTCGAGTTCGCGAATTCAATTGGAAACAGGAGCTCACGCGGGCGTGCCGTCGGGACCACCGTTGGAGTCCCAGCTCAATCTCAAGTCCAATGAGACGATGCAAAATCGAGAGTGGATGCGCAGCTTGATCCGCGACTTGCGGCAAAAGCGTGATGTGGTGCGAGTGGGCGGCGGCTCAGAGGCGATTGCTCGCCACAAATCGCGCGGCAAGCTCACGGCTCGTGAGCGCATCGAGGCCCTTCTCGATCCGGGGACAGCCTTTCTTGAGATCGGCGCTTTGGCAGCTTGGGAAATGTATGATGGGCAGGCTCCGGGTGCCGGCATGGTTGCCGGAATCGGTGTGGTCAGTGGTCAGGACTGTATGATCCTAGCCAATGACGCCACGGTAAAGGGTGGCACTTATTTTCCGATGTCGGTGAAGAAGCATCTGCGCGCGCAAGAAATTGCCTCGGAGAACCGTTTGCCCTGCATCTACATGGTGGATTCGGGCGGAGCCTTCTTGCCTTTGCAAGCCGAGGTTTTTCCAGATCGCGATCACTTTGGACGAATCTTCTTCAATCAAGCGCGCATGTCGGCCGCGGGGATCCCGCAGATTGCTGTGGTGATGGGTTCTTGCACGGCCGGTGGAGCTTACGTTCCCGCCATGAGCGATGAGACTGTGATCGTCAAAGGTAACGGCACCATCTTTTTAGGCGGGCCGCCGTTAGTGAAGGCCGCGACTGGCGAAGTGGTCACGGCGCAAGAATTGGGCGGTGCCGATGTTCACTGTCGCGTATCGGGTGTCACGGATCACTTCGCCGAGAATGATGAAGACGCGATCGCGATCACGCGCGACATCGTCGCAAACTTGAATCGATCAAAGCTTTTGCCCTTTAAGGTCGCGCCGACGGAAGAACCGGCCTATCCGGCTGAAGAGTTGGATGCCGTGATTCCCGCGGACTCGCGCAAGCCCTTCGATGTCCGCGAGGTGATTGCGCGCGTGGTGGACGGCAGCCGTTTTCATGAGTTCAAGCCCCTGTACGGCGATAGCATCGTCTGCGGCTTTGCGCGCATCTGGGGAATGCCGGTCGGTATCGTTGCAAATAACGGCGTGTTGTTCAGCGAGAGCGCTTTGAAGGCCGCTCACTTTGTGGAGCTCTGCGATCAGCGAGGTGTTCCG
This sequence comes from Pseudobdellovibrionaceae bacterium, assembly GCA_947462815.1. Taxonomy (GTDB): domain Bacteria; phylum Bdellovibrionota; class Bdellovibrionia; order Bdellovibrionales; family JAMPXM01; genus UBA2339. The sequence goes on along the minus strand of CANHQR010000002.1, from coordinate 121,085 downwards.
CTGGTCTTCTTGCAAAACATCACGGGCTTCATGGTCGGCAAAAAATACGAAAACGAGGGAATCGCGAAACATGGTGCGAAGATGGTGATGGCCGTGTCCAACGCTTCGGTTCCGAAATTCACCGTGATCATCGGTGGCTCCTATGGAGCGGGGAACTACGGCATGTGCGGTCGTGCCTATCAGCCACGTTTTCTCTTCATGTGGCCCAACGCACGGATCAGCGTGATGGGCGGCGAGCAGGCCGCGAATGTGTTGTTGACGGTCAAGATGGATCAGCTTGCCGAAAAAGGCCAAAGCCTATCGGCGGCTGAGCAGGATGAATTCAAGCGACCAACCTTGAAGAAGTATGAAGAAGAATCGAGCGCCTATTACTCCAGTGCACGCCTTTGGGACGATGGCATCATTGAACCTCAAGATACGCGACGCGTTTTGGGTTTGGCGCTCTCGGCGACCTGCAATGCGCCCTACGAAGATCGACGCAAAGGCGTCATGAGGATGTGAGATGAGTCGAATTCGCATAGAGCGCGAAGCGCACTTGATACGTTTGATTTTGTCGAGGCCTCAGGCGCGTAACGCATTTGATGCCGATAGCATTCGTGAAATCACTGAAGCTTTTGCTGAAATCGCTAAGGCAGCGAATTCGGGTGTGGGCACGCGTGCGGTTTTGATGTCCGGCGAGGGCCCGAGCTTCTGTTCGGGTGCGGATCTCGCCTATATGAAGTCGATGGCGCAATACTCCCGCGAGGAGAATCAAGCCGATGCCGATCGACTCTTTGCAATGTTTGAGTCGGTTCGCACATGCCCCTTGCCCGTGATCGCTCGTGTGCACGGTCATGTGATGGGCGGGGCCTTGGGCTTAGTGGCCTGTGCCGACGTCGTATTGGCCGAAGTTGGAACCCAGTTCGCCTTCAGCGAAGTGAAGCTTGGAATTATTCCGGCTGTGATCTCACCGTTCGTGTCGCAACGAATGCTTCCTGCTTATGCCCGTCGATACATGTTGAGCGGCGAACTTTTTGATGCCGAAGTCGCGTGGCGGGCGGGTCTTGTCACTTTTTTGGGTGATGCGAACGAATGTAACTCTGAAGAGGCGTGTTTGGTCAGAGCCTTCGCGGCAGCGGGACCTGAAGCCGTTCGCAGCACGAAGGCGTTGCTTCGACATATGCAAGGACTTGATTCTCGCGATCCGTTGCGATTGCGCGAGCATGTGACTCTGGCAATTGCCGAGAGGCGCGTGAGCGCCGAGGGGCAAGAGGGCCTGGGGGCTTTCCTGCAGCGGCGGGAGCCGAGCTGGAGAGCGTGAGCAGAATTCTGACTTTTGAGAATGGAAGACTCATGAACATGAAAGACCGACGAATTCAAAAGCTCGCCATTGCGAATCGCGGGGAAGTTGCGGTGCGAATTATTCACGCCTGTCGTGAGTTGGGTATTCGCACCGTCTTACTTCACTCTGAAGTGGATCAAGCCACTCGTGCTTGGCGATTGGCGGACGAGCGCGTGTGCATTGGGCCTGCGCCATCGGCTGAAAGTTATCTGAATATCGAGGCCTGCGTTCGCGGTGCTTTGGCCGGAGGGGCAGATGCCGTGCATCCAGGGTTTGGATTTTTGAGCGAGAATGCAGCCTTTGCTCGCGCGGTGATCGATGCGGGCCTCATTTGGGTAGGCCCTCCTGCCGATGCGATTGAAGCGGCCGGTGATAAGATTTCTGCAAAGAAGCTCGTCGCGGATGCGCAGGCTCCCACTGTGCCGGGGTACATGGGCGAAGATCAGCGAATTGAAACGCTGGTTGAGCAGGCCGCTCGCATCGGATTTCCAGTGATTGTGAAAGCGGCGGCCGGTGGTGGTGGTCGGGGTATGAAGGTGATTCGATCACGTTCGGAGGCACCGGATTTGATTGCCTCCGCACAACGCGAAGGTCAGGCGGCGTTCGGCTCTCCGGTTGTGTTTTTGGAAAAATACTTAGATCGCGCTAAACACATCGAAGTCCAGGTTTTCGGTGATTTCACCGGAGAGGTTTCTTACCTGATGGAGCGCGAGTGCTCCGTTCAGAGACGCCATCAAAAGATCATCGAAGAGGCCTTGTCGCCCTCGCTGACTCCTGAGCTTCGCCGCGCAATGGGCGAGGCGGCCGTTCGCTTAGCCGAGAAAGCCAAATATGAAAGCGCGGGCACTGTCGAGTTTCTGTTACAAGACGATAAGTTCTATTTCTTGGAGATGAACACGCGCTTACAGGTCGAACATCCGGTCACCGAGATGGTGCTTGGTGTAGATCTCGTGAAAGCACAAATTCTCAATGCCGCACGAGCGTTTCAAGTTTGGCCTCAAGAGAGTCTTCAGGCCCGCGGGCACTCGATTGAGTGTCGAATTTATGCAGAGGACGCTTACGCTGGGGGACTGCCGTCGACAGGTCTTTTGGTTGGTACGCATTGGCCGGAGGGGCCGGGTCGACGCTTCGAAGTCGGAGTTGAGGCGGGAGATGAAGTGACCCCGTTTTACGATCCGATGATTGCGAAGGTCATTGTTTGGGATGAGTCGCGGTTACGCGCCATCCGTAAAATGCAGAGTGTGCTGGCGGACTCCGTGGTGATGGGTGTCGAGACCAATATACCCTTCTTGCGTGAGATGTTGGCGCACCCTGAGTTCACCGAGGGGCGTATGACCACGCAGTTCGTGGGGCAACATTTTCCCGAAGGCTTGGCCGGAGCTGACTATCTGGCGCGTCGACACAATGACCTGACGCGCGCCTTTGCAAATGCGGCGAAGGCACAGGCATCTCGAGTCGCGGGTGAGGCGATGGGCGGAAGTGATCCGACGCGATCCGTGTGGTCGACACCATGGAGGCTGATGTGAGTTCGCCGACGCAACTCTCCCAATCCCCCGCTATGACAGCCGTTGAATTTGAATTTGAAGGACGCCGATATAAAGGCTTTGTGGCCCGCAAGGGTTCGGACACCTGGTACCATGTCGATGGACGCACGTGGAAAGAAACCACAAACACGCGTCGACGCTCGAGTGCAGGGACCTCGACGCTCGAGGACCCTGGTCTTGTGAAAGCGCCGATGCCGGGCAAGATCGTGAAGCTGATGAAAGCTGTAGGCGCCGAAGTGAAGGCCGGCGAAGTCGTCGTCGTCATGGAGGCGATGAAGATGGAGTACACGCTGAAATCAGCGTCTGATGGTCGGATTACTGAAATCCGCTGCTCCGTCGGCGAACAAGTGAGCTTAGGTACTGAACTGGTTCGGCTCGAAATCAATTCGTAGTATCGGTGAGTGGCAGAAAGTAAGGGCCCATGGCCCGAGGCATGATGGTGCGAAAATGAAAGTCAGAATCACTGAAGTGGGGCTTCGCGATGGCTTGCAGAACGAGAAGCTCGTTCTGCCGACAGAAGTCCGCTTGGATTTGGCCCGCCGGCTGGCCCAAGCCGGAGTTCGCCGACTTGAGCTGGGTGCCTTCGTTTCGCCAAAATGGGTTCCGCAGATGGCGGGCTCGGCGGAGTTGCTGAAGGCCGCGGTGGGTGCGCCTGAGTTCCGCGATGTTCAGCTCTCAGCATTGGTTCCCAATGATCGTGGTCTCGATGAGGCCATGCAGACACGCGTACCGCGCATCGCGATCTTTGCGTCGGCGACAGAAAGTTTTTCGCTGAAGAACATTAATTGCTCGGTCGAGGAAAGTTTCGCCCGTTATGACGATGTGGTGAAACGAGCAAAAAAACAGAAGCTCAGTGTTCGCGGCTATCTTTCCATGTGTTTCGGCTGTGCCTTTGAAGGCGAGGTCAAAGAATCTGTCGTCGTCAAATTGGCCGCGCGTTTAGTCGAAATGGGTTGTGACGAGGTCTCGATCGGCGACACGATTGGGGTGGCGGATCCGAAGCAAGTCAGGCGTCTTGGTGCGAAGCTTCTTCGCGAACTTGGGCCGCGGCGAACGACGATGCATTTTCACGACACGCGCGGCACAGCACTCGCTAACATCTTGGCGAGTCTTGATCTTGGAATCACCTCCTTTGACTCTTCGATCGCGGGTTTGGGTGGATGTCCCTACGCACCGTCGGCCACGGGTAATGTGGCCACTGAAGATGTGGTCTACATGCTGGAACGTATGGGCGTGAAAACGGACCTGCACATGGGACGACTGATCGAGACGAATCGCTGGCTGCAGAGCAAGATGAATCGCGAGCTCCCGTCAAAGGTTGGTCGTGCCGGTCTACCGCAGCGGCTTGGCATCGTTCGCGCGCCAAATTGATCGGCAGCTGATTCAACTTCACGGCATGCCATTTCGTTGAGCTCTTGCCTCCTGTTGGCATAAGCCTTGTTAGGCAAATGGTAGGGCGTTTCGAGTTCTTGGGAAGCGGAGCGGTTCAGCTCTATTTCAGGTCTCAACTCGCGATAGCCGCGCATGAGAACGCATTGGCTGCGGCGATGTATCCGGATCTGCCCTCAGCATCGAAACAAGTTGCGTTGAGCGTTGGCCTTAGACTCGTCGCACTTGTAGGAGTTGCAAGCATGTCGAAGACTTCGACAGACCCGAGACAGCCTTGGCTGATGTGGATCGAGAGCGTGCTCAAAGATCCCAGGGCCTCGAATCGTTTGGCTTGGCTCTGCGCGGCTCTCATCGTCGCGTATGCACACTTGCTCACCCAGGCCGGGCAGGAAAGTTTTGGCTTTCCCTCTGGTCGCGACGCGCGCGAGGTGCAGCGCGAGCGCCAACGTGAAAAGCGTTTGCGAACTTTCGCCGAGGCACTGGGCCTTCCTGCGCCGACGTCCGAATTTCAATTACCCACCAATGAGAAGTGGGATCTTGAGGCTTGGTTAGCTCACGCTATGGATCAGTCACTCGATGCAACGAGCCCCAGCGCGGATCCTGTGGCGCGTGCGAGCGTCGCTGAGGCCTTACGCCTGACTTTTGACTTAAAAGACGTCGATCTTCGCTTTTTGATTCGCGAACAGGGACAGCTCTCTTTCTGGGATCAGGTCAAGACTTGGGAGGATGAGTGTCGAAGCCCGAGTTGGAGTGTCGCCGCGCTTTGCGAGTACGCGGTGCAAAAGCAATTGCCCTGGCGCACGGAGCTGAGTCTTTGGTCGCTCCGGCATAGTCTTGCGTTGCAACTTGTTGCCGAAGTTGTGGACCAGTCGCCAACCGAAAAACTTCGTCAGGCACGACTCTGGGTGGCACAACTCCGAAGTCAGGATTTTCGTGATCCCGGCAACCAAGAAGATGTTCGATCCTCCTCGCTCGGTCCGGAGGCTTGGACCTCGAGTTGGTCGCAAGTCGAAATTCTTGAAGCCCGGTTGCGTCTCGAATGGAAGCTCGGCTTGGCAAGAGACGAGGCGGCTCGTCCGGTCCGTATTGATTCAACGGCGCACAACAATTTCGCCTCTTGGGCCGAGCGGCGTCGGTCCGAGATTCAATCGCAAAGAAGAACTTGGTCTGTACGGAGTGGGCTCGGTGATGCTGATTCCCAATTCGTCGCATCTGAACTCGCCGTTTGGGCGGGTTGCGAGTCTGTAACGGCCGCGAAGCTCGCGCGCATAAAGTCGCGCTATTTGGTATGGGTTCACGGTCGAGAGGGTGTTGGTCAATGCGAAACCAAGTCCTGGAATCGCACAGCTCAACATTCGAGTCGCCAGGTTCAGTCTAGAGAGCTCCGAGAGAGCCAGCCGCGAATCGTTCTGCCGGCCGCGCGGGCTCGTTGGGCTTGGTCGGTGGAAGAAGAAATGCGCCATCAGGTGAAGGAGCTCGCCAAGCTCAATCCGCGGCTCAAGCTGACCGTCGTCAACCTCGATGCCTTGCGCTTGGCCATGCATCAAGGTCTGCTAAGTCCGACCCAGACGCAGAAGATCGATGCGCAAGCCCTGACTTTATCTGAGCTCCAGGAGTTGCATCCTCTTCTCCGACCCCAAAGTGTATCGGAGTTGAGTCACGGCTTGTTGGCGGTCAAGTCACCACTTCCTCTGGTTGTGGTGATGTCGCAGATCTCGGCGATTTGACTTCGCTTTGGCTGTACCCGGACCGCTCTCGAGAGTGCGGAAATTCCTTCGACGCCTTCTCGGCGATTCGATTCTGAGCATCGACAAACACCACGCGCGGCTTGTGCTGATTGGCCTCGACCTCGGTGTACATTCCGTAGGCGACGATGATCACCAGGTCGCCGCGGGCAACGAGTCTTGCAGCTGCACCATTGAGGCAGACATCGCCGTGCTGACCTTCGATCACGTAGGTGTGAAAGCGAGCGCCATTATTGATGTTATAGATGTCTACTTTTTCGTTCACGCGCAATCCGGCGGCCTCGATTAACTCCGGACAGAGCGAGATCGAGCCTTCGTAGTCGAGATCAGCTCCGGTGACGCGGGCACGATGTATTTTGCATTTCATCATGTGGAGAAACATGGGGAGATCCTCTCTGAGTTTTGAATTTACGGATTCGGAGTGGCGCGAGTTGCTTCTTGTTCGTTGAGTCGGGCTGCAATGAGGAGGCCCCGCAAGACCAGGTCGGGTCGAACATGGTCGAAGAGCTTTTCGCCCTCAAAGAGTCCGGCAAAACCTCCTGTTGCAATCACCAAGGGAGGCTGTGGCGAATGAGCAAAGCATTCCCGTACGAGGCGATCGCGAATCTCTTTCACCATGCCGATCTGGCCGAAGTAGAGACCACTTTGCATACTTTCGACGGTCGAGCGACCGAGGCACTCCCGATCGCGCAGAGAAATGATTTCGACAGCGGGAAGTTTTGCCGTCTTGGTTTCCAGAGCTTCCATTGAAATTCTAAGTCCCGCGAGAATGACGCCGCCCAAATAGTCGCGATCCCGTGAAACTACACAAAAGGTCGTCGCTGTGCCGAAGTCCACGATAATGAGATCGCGATCCGGAAAGAGATGTGTGGCCGCAATGGCGTTGGCGATTCGGTCTGCACCCACTTCGAGTGGGTTGCGATAGCGAATCTTCAGGCCCGTTTTCACTCCAGCTTGCAAGATGAAAGGCGCCTTGCCGAAATACTTTTGGCAAGCACCTCGAATGGAATAGACGGCGTCGGGAACAACTGAGGCCAAGGCGATCTTTTCGATCCGTTGCGGATCCGCACCATTCTCCCGAAGCGCGGATTTCATGAAGAGCCCGATCTCATCGCTGGAGGCGCGAAACTCTGAGGTTCTTCGAAACTGAAGCACAAGAGGCGCATCGGATTCGAGACTGGCATACAGTCCGGCGTGAATTGTGGTGTTGCCGATGTCGAGGCAGAGAATTTGCTGGCTCATATTTGGACCTCAGGAGGCGGTGTAATTTGCGCAGAGTGATCTTGGTGCAGCCACTGATCGAGGATTTCCGGCATCTGCTCGCGCGAACTCACTTCGACGCGGCGATCGGGAGTGTTGAAGCTCCAGAGCGGCCATTCCGACAATTCGTTCGCGATGACCGCCGCGACTCCAGGATGGGTGAAGACCTGTTGAATTTTCTCGGCTTGTTTCGGCCGCGAGGCTCTGCTGGTGAGCTTAAATCCGACGATCCGGACTTGCGGATTCTTCGACCAAGATTGGAGCTTGGCGATCAGTTTCGGGGCGGGTTGGAAACTCAAGATCCAACGATCACCGTGGGACTCGATCTTTCCCGTAGCGATTTGTTCAGGAAGCCAGTCACTGACAGCCGCCGCATGAATAACGACATCGAAGTGTGTATTTTGGAGTCGCGTTTCGAGCTCGTGTTGCAAATCGAAAAAGGTGTCGAAGCGGTGCAAATCGACGGGCCGCTCGGGCTGAGGGGCCGAGAGGGCTGCCAAGAGAGTGACGTGATGCCCGCGATCGTAGAGTGATTCAGCAAGGCTTACACCTGTGCGACCTGTTGAAGAGTTACACAAAGACAGCATTTCGGAAGACGAGGAGAGCTCCTCGTCGGCGAGGTCAAGAGCTGCTCGGCGCCCTCGAAGATCCCGCACATCGTCCAGCGGGACGCGCGTGCCTCCCGCGGTGACGAGAACGCGAAGAGGATTTCCGATCAGAGCACGAGACACAGGGCGAGACAGCGACGAGGCTGTTGACCCTTTCATCGGCGGCGTCAGTTTTGGATCAGGAGGTGCCAAAGATTGGGCCAAAGATTGGGCCAGAGGTTGGGCCAGAGGTTGGGCCAGAGGTTTGGCCAGAGGTTTGGCCAGAGGTTCGGGAAGATGTTGCTGAATGTGATGGAGCAACTCCGTCGCCTCGAGCAAGCGGCCCTCGCCGATTTCGCCACAAGCCAATTCGCCGTGAGCCGTTGGCAAGATCACGCAGCCCATCTCGGCAAGGCGTCGTAAGGACTCTTGCGTCGTCGGATGCCGGTACATGCTGGTGTTCATCGCCGGTGCAATCAGCCAGGGTTTACGAAAGTCATGTGCTAAAAATGAGGTGGTGAGCAGGTCGTCACCCAATCCGTGAGCGAAACGATTGAGCGTATGGGCGGTGCAGGGCGCGACGAGGATGAGGTCTGCCCAGCGAACCAACTGAATGTGGGACATCGCCTGCCCACTCTCCCAGAGCGAATGTCGAACTCGTCGGCCGGTTAGACCTTCAAGGCTGGCGTCGCCGATAAATTGCGACACCGAATCCGTTCGCACGACTTCGATCTCGGCCGCGTGAGGAGGTTTAACCAGCATGGAAATGAGCTGTGCAACTTTGAAAGCGGCGATCGAGCCGCTCATCAGTAAAAGAATTCGCGGTGGATGTTGTTTAGATTTCGACATTGTCGATCAACCTCACGTCCTCAAGAAAAGCCGCCACAAATCGACGTCGACCTGAGGCGAAGGGGTGTTCCTCGAGGTAGTCGATGCGAAATCCGGCCCGTTCGAGTTCTTGACGTGCGACATCGAGGTTCGGCTCGTTGCGCAGGACTTGATAGAGCCGAGGAGCGAGGCGCCGAGCCGCAGGTGACAGGCGAAGGTTTCGAGAGCTCAAGGCTAGACCGTCGGTCTCGCGCACCGTGGGGACAGGTCGAATGTCCCATGGTAATTCGAAAGCGCGGACCATGCCGCGAATCATCTCCAACTGCTGAAAGTCTTTTTCTCCAAAATAGGCGCGCTGCATCTGCGGGTTGGCACTGACTTGCGCCAGTGAAAACAACTTCATCACCACACTCAGTACGCCGGTGAAGTGACCTGGTCGTGTTCGTCCGCAGAGAACTCGCGAAAGCGAAGTCTCTTCGATGCGATAGTTAAACTGATCGGGATAGAGGTCTTGATAATCTGGTAACCAAACACGATCGACACCGCATTCGCGGGCCAACTGAAGGTCGCTCTCGATGGGTCGTGGGTAGAGCTGTAGATCTCGAGGGTCATTAAACTGCGTGGGGTTCACAAAGATCGAAAGCAGAACCGCATCATTCTCTTGCCGAGCGCGCCGAAGGAGCGTGGCATGACCTTCGTGCAAGGCCCCCATGGTCGGCACAAATCCGAGACGTGCTCCGGGCGACAGCCAATGCAGCTTCTCCCGCTTCCAATTCTCTAAACCGCGATCGACGATCATGCTTGAGCCTCCGGTGAGCGGGCGGGAAGATCGAAGCTCTCATCGGGTGCAGGGAAGGCTTGGCTTCGCACATCATCAACGTAGCGTCGAAGTGCGTCCGTCAAAATTTCCGCGCCTTGCAAATAACGCCGAACAAACTTGGGTTTGAAATGGCTCTGCAGGCCGAGGACATCTTGGAAAACCAAGACCTGTCCGTCGCAACCTGCGCCCGCACCGATGCCGATCGTGGGAATCTCAAGTTCTTGAGAAATTTGCGAAGCCAATGGTGCTGGGACACATTCCAACACCAAAGCACTCACACCACACTCATGCAGTGCGCGCGCCTGCCGGAGCAGAGCTTCGGCGGCCCGAGCGTCTCGGCCTTGCACCCGCCATCCGCCCAAAGCGTGAACACTTTGAGGGGTCAGTCCGATATGACCCATGACGGGTACGCCGCTTTGGATCAAATAGCGAAGATCGTCCTCGGAGCCGTCGATACCCTCGACTTTGAGGATCTGCGCTCCGGCACGCATCAGGCGCGCGGCTGCGTTCATCAAAGCTTCACGGCCCATACGATGCGCCAGAAAGGGCAGATCGCCGACGATCATGGGACGAGTCCATCGTGATGTTTGTGTCGAGGATGGGCTGACCGACGACAACTGACGTAAGCCTCGATCGACAGCCGCGATGTGTAAGGCCATGAGATCAACATCGGCGGCCAGGGTGTCGTCGTGGCCATGCATGGTCATGGCGACCGAATCGCCTACGAGAATCAGATCGACGCCGGCCTGAGCCACCAACGCGGCCGAAGTCGAATCGTAACAAGTGAGCATGGCGATCTTTTGCCCTCGGCGTTTGGCCTCGCGAAGCTCCAAGACACTTTTCATGGCCTCTCCTCGGTGATCGGGGGAGTTGATGTCGAACGATCGACCACGGCTCGCCCGCAGATGACTTTAAAGATTTGTTGCAGATCGGGGCGCACCGCCAGGGCCTCAGTTTGTCGATTGATCGTGCCCAGATCGCCACGCGCAATCGGACCCGTCAGAGCTGAGGTTTCCGGACGTCGTGTGCGCAATGCCCAGAACAGGCTGTCCAGATAGGGTTGTAGAATTGATCGAGGATCTCGGCCGGAGTTGCTCTCGGGCCCAGCGGATCCAAACTGGGTGGCGAACTCCCGCTCCATTTGCTCCCAAAGCCATACGCCAAGATTGCCGCCCAAGCTCAGCAACGCGTGATAAAGGGCGCGATCTTCGTCTGCGATCACGAAACTGGTGTTGTCAAAGCCGGGCAAGAGTTTGGAGAGAGGTTGGGCGCCGCTGATGCTGAAGCGGACGTCTTGCAAGAGATCGAGGGGCGGCGGCGGAACAGAGAGGCTCATGAGGGGATGAGCGACGTAACAGCACAGGCCGGCGCAGAGGAGATCTCCGCGACTGCCGGCGAAGTGCACGAGAGTTTTCGAACGCAGTCGAATCGACTGCGCGAGGAGAAAGTTCTCGAGTGCATCGTCGCGAATGGCGAGCAAAACATGCGAGGCGCCCTCGAGAACGCGATCAAGTTCTTCTAAACTTTCTTGCCGATGCCATCGACGAATTTCCGTTTGACCTGATCTGGGCCATTGCCAGAGGGCCTGAGCGAGTCGTCCTCGGCCGATCACCACAAGAGTTTCGTTGAACTCGAGGTTCGAAGGTGTGCCTGAGCCAGACGAGGCCCCCAGGTCAGACGCATGGGATGTAGGGATGGGGCTTGGAGGAGATGGCGGGGGCCGTGTCGGCGAAAATGCCAGCGTCTCGCCTTTGCGGTCGTTGTGAGATTCATTCATGCGGTACCTGTCCTTCGGATCAAGTCCTATGTGCGCAAACTAACGGCAATTGACCTTCGAGGCAAGGCGACGTAGCTCATCACGCCATGCAGACCAACAAAGTCGTCCTCAGTTTCGTTATAGTCGCCGGCGCCATCGTCACCGCCGGAGTTTTATTGCTTTTAAAATACGGCTACACACCCGCGCCGCAAAGAATCATGAAGCCCTCTCACTTTGCCAATGTCGAGGAGCTCGGGCGCACGGTGATGAAGCGGTTCTATGGGGATCTTGCCCTTGAGAATACAATTGTCTTGGGCGTACAAGTTCAGAAGCCGCACTCCATGGATTTTCTGCGCGGTTATTTGAGCGCCGCCAAAGATGAAGGCAAGGCCTTCACACATGCCTTGGTCGAGATCGACTTACATCCCGACTATGCACGTCTGTTGACGGAGTTCGCTCTCGAGACCAAAAGCCTTCGCACCAACACGGTGGAGCAGATCGAGTTTGCCGACGCTGTGAAATCCGCGCGCTCGTCTACGGGATTTCAACGTTTACTCATCGTTGTTCCGAATCTCTATGCCTCACATTTGATTTCGAAGTCGCCCCTGCATCGACTCGAAAAGGTCTTGGGCGAACCGAAAACGATGTTCACGATCCTACTGAGTCAGTTGGCGACCGCGCCCGAGCATGAGCGACAGATGGAGTTTCCGTGTGTGGGTTCCGAGCGCGATACCCAAGGCACGGCGGCTCTGGGTTGCTCTTTGTTCATGTCGTCGCGTTCCATCTACCGCGCCTTTCGAAAGCTCGAAGCCAAAGAGCCGATCGTGAAGGAGCGCGTTGTGGCGATCATTCAGAAAACCGCCGGCCAAGATCATCATGTTTTGTATCGCCTACCTCAGGATGTATCGCCCACGTTGATACAAGTGCCAGAGGCGGCGACGACCCCTGCCGCCACTTCGCCTTAGTGTATGGGTCCATGTGAATCCTCGTCGTTTTCCGACGAGGAACTGGTCTTCGTTGGTCGAATCACATGCAAATCTGCTGATCCTTGAGCGGAAGGTTTTTTCCGTAAGCGAATCGCGAAGCCGATCGCTAAGATGATTATGAGAGTCACCCACCAAAACCGTAAGGCGCTGACCGCCGCCAATTCGACCAAGCGAAACAGCACAGGGAACAGGCGTACGGCGCCAAAGACGACCAGCACAATCAACAGGCCGCCCAGAATGCGGCCTTGAAGGCCCGAAGATGAGTCCCTCTTCAACGTGTGCCTCCGCCAATGGGCAGAAGAATGTTGGCTCCACCACTTCCTGAGCCCACGCCGACGACTTGCGGTGTGATGCCGTTCCACTTCTCAACGATCTGCAGTTGAACCAGTCCGGGGCTATCTTGGAGAGCGCGTCCGCGGATCCGGATGGCCTCGGCCTCTCCTCGAGCCTTGATAATCGCCGTATTGGCCTCGATCTCGGCCTTTTGCTGGGTGAAGCGCGCTTTCGCGGCCTCTTGTTCTTGCACCATCTTCGATTCGATCGCAGCCTCGAGTTCTTTGGAGAGCGCGACATTTGAAATGACAATGTCTTCGATGACGATGAGATCGCCGATTTTCTTGCGCGCCGATTCCAGAGCGCGAGTCTTGATCTCTTCGCGCTTCTTGACGATTTGCTCGGCACTCTGCAAAGCCGTCACCTCTTTGATGGCCTCGCTGACGCGAGGTGCGACCAAGGAGTCAAAGGGGTCGCCGGCGAACTCTTGGAATATTTTGACGACCGAGGCCTCGGGAATTCGATACAAAATTCGAATGTCGATCATGACCTGTTGCAGATCCGAAGAGTAACACTCAGCTCCTGCGGACTTCGATTGCTGTCGGACTGAGACCGGAAGAACGGTGGTGATAAAGGGTGCCTTGAGTCCCAAGCCCTCTGGAGCAAAGGTCGGAGACACCTTGCCCATCGTCACCAAAATGCCGCGATGGCCGGGCTCGACGATGTAGGTTGATCCCGCCAGCAGCAAAATTCCCACCACGATCAAAATGATGGTCGAAATCGCCTTCCGAGACTGTCCCAGGCTATTGAAAAACTCTTCAGCGCCACTCATACCATTGCCTCCAAATTGTCCAGGTCGACGTGTGTTCATCGATGCATCCTCATTGTCTCAATCCAAGCCCAGAGCCATCTCATGCGACAGCGGTCGACGCACGGCACGGAAATAGGTCCGCGGTGAGTGCTCAAAAAGATCGGCGAGCTTCGGCATGTAAATACACGCGTAACGATCGACCTGATTCGCAAAATAACTCTCTTCATTTCCCGCGCGCATGATCTCGCCCCAATGAGGATTAAACATCCCCTGTTGTTTGCGAATCAGCGAGGAGATCGTTTTATCGATCTCGCTGATTTCTTCTTGAAGGGCATGCAGTCGAGTGTCGTCCGAGCTGCGGCCTGTCTCAATCTTTAGGGTGATGGCTTCCACGACTTCGGACTCGAGGGGCTCTTTCCGCTCCATGAGCGTGCGAATTTCCGAGGCGAAAGGCTGTGCCTTTAAATAGTTTTGAATTTCTTCTTCCAGCTCTTCGACGACCAAAGCTGTGCGCCAGTTGCAATCTTTTTTGAGTCGTAAAATATCGCCGTAGATGTGATCGCCGATATAAACGATGTCATCGCCTTCGACACCCAAATCACGTGCGAATTTTGCGGCACCGCCACCCTGGTAAATGCCGGGCTTGAGCGGCTCATCGTAGTTCGACATGAGGCCGGTCTGCGGGTCGACTTTCATGAAGCGAAGGCTGTCCCAGAAAAAGCGTGGCTTCTGGGCGAGCGTCACCACAAACTCAAACAGCTCCGTCCAATCCTTATGATCTTTCAGGAAGGGATTGATCGCGTAATCGAGCAGGAGCTTGGAGTAGGCAAAATCGCTGTTGGTGACGATAAAGATCTTTTTATCATGACGCTTGTAGCGCTCGAGCCCACGAACCACGGCTTCATCCTTGATGATGAACTCATCTAGCCGCTTGGCCACTTCGCCCTTCAAAGAGCCATCGCGATGTGAGAGATCGAGCATCTCCACCACATCCTGAGAAATCGTATCATAGTCGGGCATTCCATCGCGCCCCGACGCATCCTTGATATCCACCAACTGCGCATACAGCGTGGCGACAGATAGCGAAAACGCCGTATCAATCGCCGTGTAGAGGTTTGCATCACTGAGGTCAATGTACGTCGACTTGTAAAGCTTCTGCTGCTGGGGGAAGTCGATCGGCTTGGTGCCGTGATAGCTCGCACGAATCGCCCCGTGTCGCGACACCTTGAGGAGATTGCCCTTCTTTTTGTCGATGACGAGGCCGCGGATCGCCAGCAGCCAGTCGAACTTCAGCTGCAGCACCTCGGCGGGGTAACCCTTGTTCTCGACCAGTTTTTTGCACATGGTTTGATGCGAGAGTTGCTCGAAGGCGTGCGAGTGGTAACGGACGAGGGTGTGATCCATGTCCAAGCCGATGTATTTGATTTTTCGCATGTTCAGCGTGCGATTGATGAAAACTTTCGGAGTCATATGGTCCTTACGCTGGGCCCTTTTCGGTGGGGTAGCCCAAGTTGTTCCAGCGGATCATTCCGCCCTGAAGATTGAAGCAACGTTGAAATTCAAAATGTTGTACATACGCAGCAGCTTGAGCTGAGCGCCCTCCACTACGGCAAATGAAAACGACATCGCGGTCCCGTGGCAGTTCGTCGATTCTGTCGGGCAAAGTTCCCAAGACCCAAAGCTCGGCGTCGGGGACATGGCCGAGGTCGCCGACATACTCTTCGGGTTGTCGCACATCGATCAGTGCAATCTTCTCCGAACCGTGTTCTTGCAAATAGGCGTGTAGATCTTCACAGCGCAGATCGCGCACGTCGGGAAAATCGGGATTCGGTCGACTGGGAAGCTCAGCTTTAGACATAGTGGAATAGTGAAGCAGCTTTCGGCTTCGCGCTCAATGACGCCGCGCTTATTCAGCCGACAATTTCGAGATCAATTGTTCGAGATCTGTTTGTCGAGTTTCGCCAACAATGCTGTGTCGCAGGCGTCCTTCGGCGTCATAAATCAGCGTGGTCGGCAAGATCAGCGACCATTCGATTTTGAGCTCACGGATCATCTGCTCCTGAATGGAGGGGAAGAGATTGCCATCGTCGCCACCGGCATCGATGGCACTGCGTAGACCCTTGTTGCGGCGTTCAGCTCGCTGTTCGGCGTTTGCTCCGACATCGACTCCGGTCATTTCGCTCTCGAGGCTCATTTTGAGAAGTGGTTGCAAAAACGCAGCGGCCTCGCGGCGGCCTTCGGTGTTGTTCTGATCGGCAGAGATCAGCGCGAGGGCGACAGGATTGGCCAATTGAAAGCGCAGCAGTTCAGGCATTTCTTGACGGCAAGGTTCGCACCAAGTGGCCCAAATGTTGACGACGACAAAGCGCGATCCGCTCGACTGCGCGAACTCGCGAATCCAGGGCGGAAAAGTCTCGGCCGTGAGTTCCGTGAAGCCCGACCTGGCGTATTCGTCCACACCGTCAGCAATCGCTTGCGCTTGAGCCTGACGCTCGCCCTGTTCGGTGCGATTCCAAGCGAAAAGCCCAATCACAACACAGGCGCCGATCATCAGGGCGAGCACCGTCCAAACCAAAGCCCTTCCGGACGCGGTGGGCGAGGAGGGGGTGCTGTCGGCATCTGATGCGGAAGATTCGGGCTTTAAGTCCGAGGCCATGCGTTGACACTAAAAGGACCCGCGTCGATTGTCGAGAGTTGATGTCGAAACTACGCATCTCAAAATCGCCATCCGACAGCGCTCCGCCTGATATCGCTCAGGGGAAGGGTGCGCCAGCGCATGATGATAACGAGAATTTCAACAGCGGCCTCTCCTTCGGTCTCTCCAGCTGTCAAGAGCGGGCCTGGCGGGCTCTCGCCGAAGGCGGCGAAAATATTTTTCTCACGGGTGGAGCGGGCACGGGGAAATCTTACCTCATTCGTCAGTTTCTCGCGCGTCATGATGCCCGACTCTTCCCGGTGCTGGCGTCAACAGGTGCCGCAGCCGTGTTGGTGGGCGGCCGAACTTTTCATTCTTTCTTTGGCTTGGGAATCCTTGAGGGTGGACCCGCGGCCACCGTGGAGCGAGCCGCTCGCAATCGACAAGTTGTTCGTCGATTGCGGCAGATACAAGGTTTTGTTGTCGATGAGGTGTCGATGCTCGCAGGCCCTGTATTGCGGGTGGCCGAGGTGATCGCCCGACGTGTGCGCGATAGCGAGCTGCCTTGGGGTGGACTTCGGGTCATCGCTGTGGGTGATTTCGCGCAATTGCCGCCGGTGGAGCGTGATTCCAATCGCGGCGGGGGTTGGGCCTTCAACGATGCGGTTTGGGAGTGGTCCAAGTTTCAAACCCAATGGTTGCGAACGCAGATTCGCTGTCGCGATGAAGAGTACATGCGTGTCCTGGCGAAGGTGCGCGACGGGCGCGTTGATGATGAGGTGGCGGATTATCTGAATGCGCGCACGGGCCCTGTTGAGACCGAGTTCGAAGGCACGCGACTTTTTCCGCGACGCGATCAAACCGAAAAGTTTAATGAGATGCGTTTGGCGGATCTGGCCGGCGAGAGTACCGAGTTTCCGACCATCGCCTCGGGAGATGCGCGAGGCATCGAGACTCTGATGAAGCAAGCTCCCATTGGCGAGATTCTCCGCCTGAAAATCGGGGCGCTGGTGATGTTGCGACAAAATGACCCGATCGGTCGCTTTGTGAACGGCAGCACGGGCCACGTGCGAAAAATACAAGCGCATAAGCTCTCCATTGAGCTACTCAACGGGCGGCGGGTGGAACTCGAGAAATCCACCTTTTCGCTCTTGGATGCCGATGGAGATCCGGTCGCGACTTTGACCAATTTTCCCGTCACTTTGGCGTGGGCCTCGACCATTCACAAAGCTCAGGGTTCGACCTTGGATCGCATGGCTGTGGATCTGTCGCGGCTTTGGGAGCCCGGTCAAGCCTATGTGGCGTTGAGCCGTCTTGTGAGCGGCGCGGATTTGCGCGTGGCGCGATGGGATGCGAGCTCGATCAAAACAGACCCACAGGTGGTCGAATTTTACTCTCGCTTCGCGGAGTTGGCGCCCGACGCTGTCCTATGATAGCCCTTCAGGTACAAATCTCGTCCTGAGGAGGCAAACATGGCGTCGAATGCGACCCCGGCAGCAGCTAATCCATGCGGCTTGGATGGAATGGAGTTTATCGAGTTCGCTGTGGCCCCTGGCTTTCGCGATCCCGAGTTGCTGGAAAAGCTCATGCAACGCACAGGCACGGTGTTGGTGGCGCGACACAAAACTCGGCCGCTTCGCCTCTACCGACAAAATCAAGTCAACTTCGTGATCAACGAAGATCCGGAGAGCGAAGCCGTGCGCTTTGCTCGTCAGCATGGTCCCGCCGCGACAGCGACGGGCTTTCGCGTGAAAAATGCCTCGCAGGCTTTTGAGACGGCCGTGGCTCGTGGCGCCCGTACATTCACCGATGAAAAAGGCAAGTCGGGATTCTCCGGTCATCCCGCGATCTACGGTATTGGCGATTCGTTGGTGTATTTCATCGATCGTTACCCGCAAAACACACCCGGCCAAGAAATTTGGGACGACTGGAACTGGATCACCACCGACAAGCGACCGCGCGGCAAAGGCATGATGGTCATCGATCATATGACCAACAACGTTCCCGTCGGTGAAATGCAAAAGTGGTGCGACTTCTACACTCAGGTCTTTGGATTTGAAGAGCGTCGTTACTTTGACATCAAGGGCAAGTCGACAGGCCTGATCTCGAAAGTCATGCAGTCGCCATGTCGAAAGTTCTGTATTCCGATCAATGAGCCGACGGATACGAAGTCGCAGATTCAGGAATATCTGGATGAATACAAGGGATCGGGCATCCAGCATATTGCTTTGCTCACCAACGACATCGCCGACACCGTATCATCGATGATGAAGGAGCAGATTGATTTCCTCAAGGCGCCGCCGACGACCTACTATAATGCGCTTCCGAAGCGAATTCCCGTGAAGATTCATGAGCAGCTGGACCGCATGCAGGATCTTGGCATCCTCATCGACGGTGACGAGCGCGGCTACCTCTTACAGATCTTCACCAAGAACCAAGTCGGTCCGATCTTCCTCGAGATCATCCAGCGCCGTGGACACGACGGCTTTGGCGAAGGCAATTTCCAGGCTCTGTTTGACTCGATCGAAGAAGATCAACGTTTGCGAGGGGTGCTGTGATGTACCACCACACACAGGGGCGACCCACGCGCCAAGGTCACAAAGGAATCCCCGAGGGCCTCTTCGAAGAAGAACAGGGTCTCGATGGCTTCTATGGTCCGGTCTCGCATTTGATCAAAGAGCGTCCGTCCACGCGGTGGGTTTCGATCGAAGGTGAGTTAAAGCCGCGCATGTATGATTTGGTGAAGTACGCAGCGGGCGCCTCGGCGACGGAAGCTGCGCCGGGAGTTTCGCAACTCATCGGTCAACGGTGGCTGTACAATGCTGACACGACTCTTTCCACGCTCTGGGTGATGCCCGAGAGCGATCCGAGCCGCCACATCAGCCGTCGCAACGCCGACGGCGATTGGCTTTACTTCTGTCATTCAGGGCGCGGTGTTTGTTTGAGCGAGTACGGGCTTCTCGAGTTCACGCCTGGCACCTACATGGTGATGCCGAAGTGTATTGGTCACAGTTTCGTCGTGAGCGAGCCGACGCAGTTTTTGTTGATCGAGAACCGCAACTCGCACTTTCGCGAGCCGGACCGCGGGATGGTCGGACGCCATGCGCCTTGGGACCCCAACGCGTTAGTTAAACCGGACTTGGATCGTCTGTATGAGCACATGCGCCAAACCGGATTCGATTCGCGCCTCGTCGTCATCAAGCATACGGATCAGGTCACGCGTATCGGTTACGAGGAATGTGTTTATGATGTGCAGGGCTGGAAGGGTGATTTGTATCCCTACACCTTACACATGGATCATATCATGCCGCTGATGAGCCATCGCGTGCATTTGCCGCCTTCGGCGCACACGACGCTCGCCGCTCGAGGCTTTGTCGTTTGCTCCTTCTTGCCTCGCCCGATGGAAGAAGAGGCGGATGCGCTTCGTGTGCCTTTCTATCATCAGAATATCGATTACGACGAAGTGCTGTTTTACCACGATGGCGACTTCTTCTCTCGCGACAACCTGCATGCGGGGATGATGAGTTTTCACCCAGCGGGCTTTCCGCACGGACCGCATCCCAAAGCGATCGAGAAAGTGAAAAGCAAAACGCACACAGATGAAAAAGCCGTGATGATCGACACGCGTTGGCCCCTGCATCGCGATCCGGCCCTTGAGCAGGTGGAGCTCAAGGAATACTGGAAATCGTGGATGAAAAAGTGAAGTCTCGCTCGAGACCCTCCCGCAGTTCATCGTCGCCATCGCGTGAATCCGCTCGGCGGCGATGGCTCGGTCGCTTGGGCTTAGTGGGGTTATTGATCGCGGGTTTGTGGTTTACCTGCGAGCGACGAACTTATCCGATTCGTGATTCCGAAGTCGAGTCCGGGGCTGCGCACGAGGCAGCGCCCGATGTCCCAAAAGCTGATGCCCCAAAGGTTCATGCGCAAACTGGCCCGACCAATGCCCCATTCGACCAACCAACCTCGGCCGCTGGGCTTGAGCCGATGGTTGGAAGCCCGCCTCCGTGGGCGCCGCCCGCTTCGGCTTCACCTTCCGTTGTTTTGAGTGAAGAGCAGATCATTGAACGGCGAGCTCAACTGAAGGCCTCACTGGCCGGTCTCTACACGGCGCAAAGGGCCTTTCACGCCGAGTTTGATCGTTACTCGACAGACTTGAAGGCTCTGGGTTGGAGCCCGGCTTCGCCCGATCTACCGGCTTACATCGGCTTCATGCGAGCTTTTGATCATGCCAGCGAAGTCAATTTGCCTGACGGAGAAGTCCCGGGTCGCTTGTCGACAGATGCTTTCGTGGGGTCCACATCGGATGCAGATCGGCCTTATCGCTACGACTCTCACAGCCAGATCGCAGTTCGGGAATTAGAGCGACACTGTCGTCGAGGGTGTACGGCGTCGCGCGATCGCTTTGAGTTGATATCGGCTTTCAATCTCGATGCCGATCCGACCTTGGATGTTTGGATCATCAACGAGAGCAAAGAGTTGGTTCACGTCGTCGACGACGAGCGCGAGTAACGCTTCCGGCTTTGAGCATCGGCAGGTCTATTGTTCATGTCTCTCGTGAAGAGCTTTGGCTGACGCAGCGCTTGGTCACATTGGCAGAGACCTCGACCCATGTTGTCCTATCCCCATGCTTGAACCTCGTCCTCGTATGCCGAAACCCATAGCGGGTGATCCGATGACGGCCGCAGAGGCCTTGCGTTGGAGTTTGGTCATCGCGCGTAAGGGCGCAGGCTTTGTGTCACCGAATCCTATGGTGGGCTGTGTGATCGTCGATGCGGCTCATCGCTTTGTGACCGCGGGTTATCATCATCGCGTCGGTCACGCTCATGCAGAGATCGATGCGCTGATGAACTTCGAGATCATTAAGGGTCATCGTCAGTTGGCGGGTTATCACGTTTACGTGTCGCTGGAACCTTGCGCGCACAAAGGGCGCACGGGTTCTTGTGCGCTGGCTCTCAGCGAGTTACGCCCCGATTCCGTGACCTATTTGCTTCGCGATCCTAACCCATTGGTCGCTGGCCAAGGAGCTGCGATCTTGCGGCAGGCGGGCATTGCGACCTTTTCGGCGGGGGAGTCGGATCGACTGACCGAGCCCCAGAAGGCTGAGCTCATCGACGACGCCGAAGATCTCAATGAGATTTTTTTGTGGAATATGCGAACGCGTGGCTCGAGTCACGAACGCTGCTTTGTCACCGTCAAACTCGCCACAAGCCTTGATGGTCAGGTGGCCCTTCGCTCCGGCGAATCGCAGTGGATCACTTCGGTCGAGTCCCGCGAAAAGTCTCATCGACTTCGTCTCGAACACGATGCGATTCTCGTCGGGCGAAAGACGGTCGAGACCGACAATCCTTCTCTCAATGTGCGGCTACGTGGAGCGGAAGAGTTTCGGAATCGCGCGGTGATTCTGGATCCGCGGGCAGAGCTCTTGCCGCGCCTTCTGGAAGATAGTGCCGATGAGAAATTCAACATCGTACGAGTCCGCGGCTGGGATCACCTTATTGTTGTGGTTCAGGATCATAAGATTCCGGCGCCACTTTTGGCTCGCGCTCGCGATCGCGGAGTTCGTGTACTCGCGGGCATTGGGTCCGAGGGAATCATGGATTTGAACTATCTGACTCGTGAACTGCGTCGCGAAGGGGTGCAGGGTCTATTTGTCGAAGGCGGTGCGGGCACACTGGGGCCCTTCTTCGATCAGAGCATTGTGAATCGTCTACATGTCTTCATGGCGCCCCTGCTCTTGGGAGGGCGCGAAGGAGTGGGTTGGGCGTCGCAATTTGGGGTTCCGCGTTTGGCAGATGCCTGGAAGATGAAGCGGCTCCGTGTGAAGAAGCTCGGAAATGGCGATGCTCTGAATATGCATTGGACCGGCCGTCTCGATCTCTGATCCGGATTATCAAATCAAGCGTGAACTCGCGCGCGTCCAAGCGGAGCTCGCTGAGAAAAAGTGCGAGCCCTAATTCTCGGCACCTGATCCTCGTACGGTAAATTGAGTGAGGTTGTTTTCAAGAGTGAGATCGAGGAACCCTGGTATCGATTCAATATTCGATACGGTCGGCTTTTTCTGTCCACTCGCGGAACACGACCTGCGCCTCATCGCGTAGTATCTGGCGCACAGGCACATCGCGCTGATCCAGCGGCTTGAGCAGTTCGCGGTACAAATAGGCGTCGTCGAAATCGATCGCGGCGGCATCATCGCGTGTGTTGGCCTGATAAATGACTTCGATACGTGCCCAATAGATTGCGGCCAAGCACATCGGGCAGGGTTCACAGCTTGTGTAGATTTCGCATCCACTGAGATCGAAATCTTTCAGTGTCTCACAGGCGCGGCGAATGGCCATCACCTCGGCGTGTGCGGTCGGATCGTGGCTCGAGGTCACGCAGTTCCAACCTTCACCAATAATTTTTCCTTCACGCACCACCACGGCGCCAAAAGGACCGCCGTGTCCGGCCTGCATATGTTGACGTGAAAGTTCAATTGCTCGACGCATGAAGTTTTCTCGTGGGATCATGATGGGTCCTTCGGGGGGGTGAGGCCTGTGGCCTCGGACGGCGACCTGCGCGCCTTGAGCTTCTCGACGGTTTGAAACAAGACTTTCTCGAGCAATCGAACATCTTCCTCACTCGGGCAGCGTCCCAGCAGAACACGGTTCAATGTGCTTTCAATACTGACACGTCGTTCGTCCAAATCAAAGCCCAAGGCGAGTAGCCATTCGCGAATCGCGCGACGCGGATGACTGAGCCGTCGTTCCTCGGCATTCACACCGGCCTCTGCAGACAGCTGCGCGGCATCGGGCAAGGCCTCAAGTTGGCGGAGCAACTCATAAGCCCCGAGGAGCACGGCGTGAGAGAGATTGAAGCTGGGCACCTCTGCGCTCGAGGGCAAACGCACCAAAAGATTCATGGGTTCGAGTTCTTCGATGCTCAAGCCATCGTCTTCAGTGCCAAAGTGCAGGTAGATCGGTGTATCCAGACTCCAAATCGGGTGGGATGGATCTTCGCGACGTCGTAGGAGAGCACTCGAGAAGTCTTCGAGTCGCCTTGCCAAACCTTCACGTGCGGTGAAGCCGATGCGAATACCGCCACCAGCCTGTCCATAGAAGTCCTCGAGGGACGCGTGCACACGAGCCGCTTGCAGCAGGGGCTGAGCGTGAGCCGCGCCTTGGCTGGCTTCGTGGCGAACCATGCTTGAAGTCCAGTCACAGCGAGGTGCGATGATATGCATCTGCTGAAGGCCCAAGTTCCCGGCGGCTCGCGCGCACATTCCGATATTGCGCGGGTAGATCGGCCGATGCAGGACCACACGTAGACGAGCGCGATGCGACGAAGCGAGGGGTAAACTCATGAATGAACGCGCTGGCGATAGGTTGAGGGTGTTTGAAGAGCGTCGCGAATCAGATGACCAACGCTCTCGCTGCGCATTTGATCTTCGAGTCGGCGATCCGCGAACTCGAGCACATCCGCGAAACTCCAACCGGCGGCGACCTCTCGCACTTCGACATTGAGCAACCAATCTCGGGGGTCCAGCGCACGAATTTTATTAAGAATATCAAGCAGTCGGGACGCCTCAAGGTGTCTCTGCGCGCGAAGTGTGCGGACTTCTTTGTACAGTCGATGCCTCTCGAGTTCAGTGGCGGAATACAAGCGTCTCGGTACGAGCTTGCGTGCGAAGTCCTCGGTCTCGCCATAGGCCAAGCGATCTGCCGGACCGCCATAAACGGCATCGACCTTCATGCCAACGGCCATATCGAACACGCCCCACTCGGGATCAAACAACAGTTCATCACCGCGGTGAACTTTGCAGTTCACAAAGCTGAGAAGAAAAATCTCACCGTGACGATTGCGTCGAAGCCCTGTCAGTCGGCCGTGTAACACGACGCCACTCTTCCAGTGAAGCTCGACGACCTCGCCGAGCTTCAGTTGAGTGAGATCCTCGAGCGTTTGACCGAGTGGTGAACCAAAGCCGTGTGGATGATGTTCGCGACCTTGGCCTTCAAGTTCCTGTCCGTTCTCACAAAGCTGCACGGGACCGGTGAACTTCAGATAAACCGGCTCTGTCTCATTGGACGAATCTGCGGCGAGGAAATCCGCGAGCTGACCACTGATTTCCAGGCCTGTGTCCAAAACCACTGTGTTGACGCTTTGAGCGACTTTGGCTTTGCGCAAAGACTCCGCTCCGCCGCGACGATAGGCCATACGGCTGGCGAGTTGTTCGAGGACCACGCTGAGGTCCTCGAACCTCTGCACCACGAAGAGTTGGGGCTGGCGTTCGGTGATATCGTACGCGTAGTCGATGCAGTCCAGAGTGAGCGGAAGCTTTTTTACCGCGGCCTCAAGACAGGAGCGCGATTCACCGACAGAAGACAACAGGCCCGCGCCAAAAATCCGCGGCGACTGCAACTCCCCAATCAAGCCGTATTCTGCCGTCCACCAATTCATGCGTCCCAAAAGCGCCGCTTCACTCAAGTGCGACATGCCGGAGGAAATCTTGGCGAGCCTCGCTTCCGCCTTTTGAATTTGTTCGGGGCTGGAGGTCGGGTCTTCCTTGAGATCCGAAAGCACCCGAATTGCTTCGTATTGATCCAGATCTTCTCTTGAAATGATCGCCCGACGTGCGACCTGCGCGTAACTTTTCAAGTAGTTGGCAAACTCAGGATCCACCAAAATTGG
The DNA here is from genome assembly GCA_947462815.1 of Pseudobdellovibrionaceae bacterium. Lineage (GTDB taxonomy): Bacteria > Bdellovibrionota > Bdellovibrionia > Bdellovibrionales > JAMPXM01 > UBA2339. Next base: position 96,466 of record CANHQR010000002.1, on the reverse strand, counting down.
TGCATGGCCGGCGGCTTCGTGGACGATGTCGGGGGCCGGGGTGTACTCCAAATGCTCCAGAGTGCGAAGATCGCTCGCAATCGGCAAGATACTCAGCGATTGCATTTCCATAAACGCGGCAGGCGGGATGAATCCGCTGACCGGAAGAGCGCGCCAGCCAACGCGCTGAAGCTGTTCGCTCATGTGCTCGATCGATGGAATTTCCTCAACACCGATCCCAGTCTTCGCCAGGCCATCCATGTAGCAGGGATGAGCGTGGTCTTTAAGAAAGCTTGTGAGCCGGCGCATGATCAAGCGCCAAACGGCCTGATCCACGGGCGTGTAGCGCGAGTAGTCCTGATCGACCACATAGCGCTGGAGATGTGAGGGAAGAGTTTCGGCGCTCATCGAAATCTCCTACAACCACGCAGCTTCGCCCTTGTCGGGGCGCTGTGCATCCAGGAGTTTCAGATATCGTGTGACATAATCCTTCACGGCGTCTTCGAGCGCCCAGCGAGGAGCGGTGAGTCCCTGAGCGAGCAAGCGATCGATGCGTGCCTCAGTGAAGTATTGGTAGCGAGGCCGCATGTCGACCGGGATGTCGATGTAGTCGATGCGCGAGCTCACTTCGGTCCCATTTTTCGCGAGATCCAACGCAGAGAACGTCGCAGCCGCCAATTCATTCCAACTTCGCGCGCGCCCAAAACCCATATTGTAAATGCCGTTCGTGACAGGCGTGCCGAACTCGCAGCGATTAACTAATTCGTAGCACCAGCGAGTGATGTCTTTCACGTATACAAAGTCGCGCAACTGCTCGCCATCGCGATAGTCCGAGCGGTGCGATTTGAAGAGCTTGAGTCGGCCTGTGGATCGAATTTGATGGAAGGCTTTGAAGACAACGCTGGCCATATCCCCCTTGAGATACTCATTCGGACCAAACACGTTGAAAAATCGCAATCCGTACCATTGTGGCGGAGCGTGACGATGGCCTTCAGCCTCAACCCAGCGATCGAACGCGGCCTTGCTTTCGCCATAGGGGTTAAGCGGACGAAAATTCTTGGATGGAGACGCATCGTCAAAACCCAGCGCGCCGTCGCCATACACGGCACCGCTCGAGGCATAGATGAAGGGTACGCCATGATCTGCGCACCAGCGCCAGAGCCGGCGCGTGTATTCGAAATTGTTTTCGGTCAAAAAGGCGACGTTCAGCTCTGTCGTTGATGAGCAGGCGCCCATATGCAAGACGGCCCGGGGGCGTAAGTCTGGCAGAGACGCCCACAGGTCGTCCTTGTGAAGGAAGCGGCTGTATCGACGAGGACGAAGGGTCACATCGCGGACCGACGGAGGTACCGTGTCGACCAGGATCAAGTCGTTGTGACCGCGATTGTTGAATTCCCATGCCAGCGCGGAGCCGATGAAACCTGTTGCACCTGTGATTAAAAACATGCCGTCGAAACTAGCACGGGCCGCGGCGCGAAGGGGAGTGTTAATTCATCGCTCGAAAGAGGCTCGGGGCCCGGGTTGAGCCGCCTCAAGGCCAAATTAAATGTCTTCCTCAAATTCTTGGGCCAGGCTCAAAAGCCGCGAGAAAAGTTGTCCCGCTGGCGAGTCTGAAGCCACAGGCCGTGTGGCCCGGCGAGCTTGGGGCGCTTGCGCAGCGATCAGAAGCTCCATCGCCCGTCGAACTTCGTTATAAGAGAGTCCTCGGCGTCGAGCCTTGATCAGCTCCTCCACCATGTATTCTGAGGCATTGCCCGTCAGACGATTCTCGAGGTTTTGTTGCTGAACGCGCTGCTGCCACTGCCGCAGTCTTGCTGGGCTCGGTACATGATCGCCCCAGACCTGTCGTAAGAACTCCACGTAGGCGTGGCTGAATTCGTCGATGCGTTGCCGCAGTCCGCCCTTGAGTTTTAGGTCGTAGCGCTTGGCGAAGCTGGATCTCATCAACTCGAGAATCGCTTCGCTACCGGGTTTGGTCCAACCCGTCTTTTGGATGACAAGGCCGGGTAGCGCGCGCAGCACGCGGCGCATGTTGTAGCAAGCCGGTCGATTCACGCCATCGGGCAACTTTTTGAGTCCGCACCGAGACTTACTTGTTTCAAGACGTAAAAAGGCGCTGTAGAGCCGCTCCACACGACGTGGTTCTTTGGCCAAAATCAGTTCGGCCTCGGCTTGCTCGAGTCCCACTTGCAGCAGAAACTCGCGGCGTAGCTCACGATCAAATTCTCGATCGTAAATCCGGCAAGCCTCCTGATTCAGATACTTTTGCAGGGGTCTCTTCTCTCCGCTTTCTAGAAAATCCACGAGCTGAGCAAAAACTTGTACGGTCTGGCGAGCTTTGCCTCGTTGCTCGTTCAAGTTCGTCGAGAATCGCGTCACGTCGTCGTAGCGATACTGATCATGGCGGAGTCCGAATTGGCGGATTGATCCGTAGTCGATGATGCCCGCGCTCGCCAAAACGTTGTCGCCATCCCAATCAAGCCATGCAAAAATGTAGCGACGCTCAAGCCGAGCGGCAAAACGCGCAAAGCTGATCGCGATTTCTTTGAGCATCAATCGGTAGCGATCCGCACTACGAGGATTGAAATTCCAATCGCCGTTTTCAACCTGTCGCTGTATCAAATGTTCAACGCCTCGGCGCAAAGCCTCGCGCTCGCCCTGCTTGAGCCATAAAAAGAGATGTGCGGGACGCAGCAGATTCGGCGCGGCACGAACGCCGATACCCACACCTTTACCGAGGTCTATGATAGCTAAGACGCGCTCGGTGCCTAAGCCATTGAGATGAAAGATCTCGGAGAAGATGGCGCTTCCGAGGAGCTCGGAAACATCGGCCAAGCCACAGCCATAACCGTACTCGCCTGCCCCGGTTTTCAAAGGTTTCTGGGCTTCAACGGCTCCTGGCGCGAGTTGCGTCACGCCGGTTCCCCGCGAGGAAACATCCCAAGCTCGCCCGCGATGTTTCACACAACCGTTCCAGATGCCTCGGCCGTCGCCGCTCGTGCGACCCTGCTTGTCGGCGTGTTGCAGTTGGAGATAGCGAGTCGCCATATAGGGCATTGACTTGAGAAATCGTGCTGGTATGGGAGCGCCGAAATTCTGGTCCCATTCATTGACGATTTGCAGACTGAAAGTGTCGATCAGAATGTCGTGAAGCTCGGGAGTCATGACGTCGGGTGCTTTGGCGTCAATCAAACCCATCTCACGGGCCAGCGCGAAGTTGAACCATGCCACTTGGCCGCGATCGAGACGTCGCACCGGATAGAGCACACAGCCCTCCGGCACAGCCTCTTGCCAAGGATGACTGCCATCAAGTTTTTGAAAACTTGCCCAGGCGGAGAGCGCACTGCCTTCGCAGCTCGTGTCTTCGATGCTGTTGATCTTCGCTGCTCGACGTTTTGACATCCACTTGAATTATCGGACACTTGTGTCTCAACTTGAGAGGGGAGTGAAAATACTCGACGCAAGTCGCACGACCATGGTCGACGGCGTTCTCACTCTGGGGTGATAATCATAAGAACGGCGAAGCTAGGTGTCGCTTCAGGCGAGCGAGTTGAGCGAGTCGAGCGAGTCGAGCGAGTTGAGAAAGGAGATGCAGGTGAAAGTTTACTGGCGTGATCGCAGCGACGCTTTCTTTCTGCTTTACCCGTTCGCTTTTCTGGCGATCTCGCTAATCGGGGTCTGGGTCAGGCCGCCGGGACGAGGCTTAGATCACGAACTCAAATTTTTCACGGATGTGCTGTTTTTCAACTCTGTCCACGCGGCACTCACGTTTTGGGCTCTCTTGCTCCTGCCGGCCGCAAGACCCTGGCGTGTGGCCAAGCAAGAACGACCGACGTGGCTGGGGTTTTGGCCAAAAGCCACACTTTTGATGGTGGCGCTCGCCGCTTTCTTTGCCGTGAAGTTGGGTTATCTCCAGGTGCCTCGAGAAATCTTTCGCCCCTTCGATGTCGCCTTTGCGTTCATAGCCAGGGTGATCCCAACTCAGCATACGATCTGGCAAGTGTTGGGTCTCTCGATTCTCTTTCATCAAATTCAAAAGCGCGAGCGAGGTCTCACGGAACCCACCGCCGAAATCTTGGCCCACGATCGTCGCGAGAAGTCTTACTTCCTCGCCTTTCTGATCTTGGCGTTGATTCCGCCGTTGGCAGGTCGAAGCATTGAAATCTGGCAAATTCACGACTTACAAAGCACTCGAGGTCCTCTGGGTTGGATCGTTTCCGGCCTCCTCTTGACGCTCACTGCGATTCTCGTTCGACATCAGCTCAGCGGCCCGCTGGGTGGCGATCCTCGAAGGGCCCTTTACGTAGCGCGACTTGCGGTATGGGCCCTCGTGCCGATTTCGCCTTGGGCGTTTTATGCGGCGGCAGCCGTGCATGGTATTGAGTATGTGTTTGTGATGTGGCGACTGATTCCCGTCGAGCAGAGAGTCTGGTCGCGATGGCTAGTTCCTGGTCTGGCCATATTCGCGGTGGGCGGAGCTCTGATTCGCTACGCGAGCCACTTGGGGGATACCTACACCACGGAACAAATTCCAATCTGGATGGCGGCCGCGCAGGTCATCGTGCTGACGATTCGATGGATTCACTATCACTTTGATCGCGAACTGTTTCTTATGCGCGATCCGGCGACTCGCGCATTCACGGGCCGCCAACTCAATCTCTGGTTCGAACCTCAACGCGACTCAGATCATCCACCCATTCGATCGACGTGATGCCGCCGCCGGGCGTGGTGGCATTGGTCATCTGGCCTTGGTAGAGACGTGCGACGGCCAAGCGCAGTTGATCTCGATACGCAAAAAAACGTAGATCAAATTTGAATTCGACGCCGTCAATTTGAACGGTTGGCGCGGGCACGAAATCTTGTACCAACACATCCTGAGCCAGCAAATTCTGGAAAGCGCCTCGCGAAATGCTGGCGCCGCGATACACGGATTTCCCTCCGAAGGCCCTTCGTGGCTTGAATATCAGTTGTTTGCGCTCCGACCACAGATCCTCGGGCGAGAGAGAGGAAGCCGCGCGAGTCCGCAACAAAAAGCTCTGCAAGAGTTCTCGCTCATCCCGTGTCAGCTGGGCTACGAATTCGGGCTGACTCCAATCGACCAAACGATCTTTGTCCGCGAGCAATCGATACTCGTGCGGGTGAGGTGTGATCACACAGCTTCGGGCCTGGCAAGCGCTGGCGAGTGCCTGTGATTCAGGCTCGGTCAAATAAAAATCGGTCAGCCGATTGTAGACGAGATCCAGGGGGCCAAAGTCACTTTGGCCCTCTCGCTTGAGCCACAACTTCCCTTCGTGAAAAAACAACGCGCGACGATCGGCGATTTCACACTCCGCACCCTCAGAGCGAAACGCCTCTTGGTAAAGCAGAAACTCGGCATAAAGTTTCTGAGAGGCCGGATTGTCGTCGACGATCACCACGCGCGCCCCGTTTAGGGGCCGGCCCAGCTCCGAAGCGAAATCGCGCATGAAGTCGTCCCGATGGCAGCGATCGATGTGGCGCTGACACAGCATCACATCGCCGAGCAGGCTCAACGACGCATTTGTATTGACCTCGATCAAGCGCAAACGGCCGTCGGCATCCAGGTGAAAGTCGTAGGACATCAGCACCGAGGCGTGACCGGGATCCTCCACCGTTGGCGAGATCGCTCGCCAGCGCTCGGCCTGTAGGTTGCGCAGGCGTCGAAATGCGAAGCCGACAATTCGCCCCGCATCCTGCCAAAGTTCGCGAGGAAGTTTGAGAGCCACAGGCGCCACCAAGGTGGGAATCACTAGGCGCGAAAAGTCATGCGCCCGCGAGGCCGATGGGTATTCCTTGGTCAAACGATCTAAGAACTCCTCAAACTTCATCTTCGTCTCAATTTCTCAGCCAACTTCTCATTTGCTGGGCTTCAGATGCGCTTGACCTTTCTTCCATCCGGCGGCGCAGAGTTCGCCCGACTGCAGCCCCGAGAGGACGCGCAAAATTTCTTGAGCATCGCGACCCACGCTCAAATTGTGAATTCCCATGTACTGCACACGCTGCTCGGGATCGATGATGAAAGTGCCGCGCGTGGCGATCCCGCGATCTTCCAACAGCACGCCGTAGTCTCTTGAGATGCGCTTGGTGGTGTCGGCCAAGAGGGGGTAGCCGAGATTGCCCAAGTCATCGCGCAGCCAGCGCTTATGCGCGTGCTCGGAATCGATGCTGCAACCCAAGACGACCGCGCCGGCCTGAGTGAAGTCCTTGAGACTATCGCGGAATTGCGTCAGCTCGGTCGGGCAAACAAAGGTGAAATCCAGCGGATAGAAAAACAACACCACCCATTTGCCCTTGTAGTCGGCCAAGCTCAGGGTCTTGAAATCGCCGCCATCGACGACAGCTGTGGTGGTGAAAAGCGGAGCGGGTTGTCCAATCATCGGCATGTTTTTTCTCCTCGTTGGTTGAATGATGCGTTGCTGTCAGAATTGGCCAATTCGGTCGGCCGATTCAGTTGGACATCGGGTTTGTCCAATTCAGGGTCCTTCAGCCCCTTTTGGGCCTCTGAACGCCCTCTGGTTGTAAGGGGCGATGCAGAATGCGGCAAGCTCGGTCGACAATGCGTCGAGGCAGGGCTAATAACTGACGCCATGAAAATCATCACCTGGAATGTGAACGGCATTCGTGCGGTCGGAAAAAAAGGCTTTTTGCCCTTTGTCGAGCGCGAGCGGCCGGACGCCCTCTGCCTGCAAGAGACGAAGGCTCATCCCGATCAGGTTCCGCCGGAGATCGCCGCACCCTGTGGACTGCAAGGCGTTTGGGCGAGTGCCATGAAGAAGGGTTACTCCGGTGTCGCGACATTCACGCCGGAGCCACCCCTTGAACGGCGAGTGGGCATGGGAATCGAGGCCTACGACAACGAAGGTCGGGTGGTCATCACGGATCACCGCGACTTCTTGCTCTACAACATCTATTTCCCGAACGGCGGCAGCGGGGAAGAGCGGCACAATTTCAAGCAAAAGTTTTTGGCCGATTTGAATGACCATCTCAGGGGCGTCCTCAAGAAGCGCGAGGTGATTTTGGTGGGCGACTATAACGTCGCCTATTTGGACATCGATGTTCATGACCCGGTTCGCCTCAGCAAAATGTCCGGCTTTTTGCCTGAAGAGCGCGAGTGGTTCAGAAGCTTTCTCGATCTCGGATTCACCGATGCCTTTCGACACTTTTATCCTGACCGTAAGGACATTTACTCTTGGTGGGACTACCGCACAGGTTCGCGCCCCATCAATCGAGGTTGGAGGATTGATCACATCTGCGTTTCCAACGGCCTCAAGACGAAGCTCAAGGCGTGTGAGATTTTGGATCAAGTTGAAGGCAGCGATCACTGTCCGATCCGGCTCGAGATCGAAACCTCGCTGGATTCGAGCTCAGCTCGTGGGGCGGGTCGATGATTCCACTCGGGCTTGTGCTCTTTCCCGTCGCGGAAATTTTTTTCGCCATTGCGGTGATTCAAAACTGGGGATGGGTCAACGCGATTTTTGCGGGAGCGACCGCGACGATCCTCGGCATCGGTTTGTTGCGCACATCGGGAGTGCGTCTCACCACCAGTGTGATGCAGGCGATGGCCAAGGGGCAGCCGCCGGGTTTAGCGGCCTTGCAAAGTGCATTGGTCGGCTTGGCCGCCATTCTGCTGGTGATGCCGGGCTACATTTCGGATCTGCTGGGCCTCATGCTGCTGATTCCGCCGGTTCGAGGCTGGGCGGCGGATCGTTTCATTCGCAGCTTTGAAAAGCGCGCGAAAGCGGGGAGCTTCCGTGTTTTTACGTCAGGTGGTGGGTTTTCAGCACGGGGTGATTTTGAACCCGGCGCCCCGGATTTTCGCGACGTCACGCCGCCTGCCGCCGGACAAATCATTGAGGTCAGCGCCCAGCGCCTTGAGAGTACTCGTGGAACCTCCGAGAACGACAAGGACCGCGGACAATAATTGCTGGACGCAAGTCGAGGAGGACGCCTCTCAGGCTTTCGCCGCAAATTGCCGATAAGATTCACATGCCGAAACTCACATCCATCGTCTTGTTCACCGCTGTGATCATGAGTGCCAGTGTCGAGTCCCATGCTTCGCAACCTGTGTGTGTGGTCTCCAACAAAGCGAACCTTCGTGCTGCACCTTCTCCGACGGCTCGCCTGAATTGGGTGGTCGGCAAGTACATGCCGCTGGAACTTCTGGAGTCGAAAGGACAGTGGGCTCGAGTCCGCGATTTTCGCGGGGTCACTCACTGGGTCTTGGCGAAGAATGTTTCGGCCAAAGAGTCCTGCGTGGTCGTGAAGGTGCGCACCGCGCCTCTTCGCGAAGGACCGGGAACAGAATTTCCAGCTTCGAGCTTTCGCGTGGCGGATCGGTACGCGTCGTTTCGGCGTTTGGAGTGGAACGGTGACTGGGTGCGTATCGAGGATGATTATCGCGGAAACTACTGGACCAAGGCCGGAAATGTTTGGTTTCCGCTCAAAAGATCGCGCGTGAACTTCTGATCTCAACGCTGCGCTACATTTGCGAACAAATACTCTGAGTTAGAGAATCTAAAAATTCGAAAATCATGGGAAATGTCAAAACTCATGATCGAGCCAATCAATTCCCGACAGCATCCTGACAACACTCCAAAACCGCCTCTGTAAGATTCCAAGGCGATGTGCGAAGCCAAGTGGCGTCGTCTCAAGTTGAGACTTTCGATTCGCTTAGAATTCAGGCATTTGGGTCCTGACAGAATCTGTAAGAATACGCTTGCGCCGACTTGCAACTCGTGGCTCACTGCTTAAGTTCCAAAATGGAACTAGGGTTCTCAGGACGAGAGCTCGAACTTAGAAGCAGCTGGGGGTGGCGAAAGCCAACCCCAGAATCGCGAGACTCGGACAGCTTTGAGGGGGGCTCTAAGATGCCAGCGATTCAAGAAGGTCTTTTGAAGGAATGCAAAGCGAAGCTTTTGGATGCGAAAGCCGACGTTTTGAACCGCGTTCGCAACACTCGCCAAGAATTGCACTTCGAGGACAAAGGCGGCGATGAAGCCGATCAAACTGTTCGCGTTTTGGCTGAAGCCGAGACTCTCACGCTCCACGAACGTCTTCGGGGCCAGTTGGTCGAAATCGAGATGGCCTTGTCGCGGATTGAAAATGGCACTTACGGTATTTGTGAAGAGACGGAAGAGCCGATCGAGCCAGATCGCCTCCGCGCAATTCCCTGGACGCGTTTGTCGATTGAAGGCGCGGAGATCCGCGAATCGATGAAGCGTCGCTACGCTCGATAAGAAATTTGAGAAATTGGGGAGCGTGTTCGGCGCTCTCCTTCTCACATGCGCAAGCCTGAAATACCTCAGCTCTCGGCCTTTGCGGATTTTGCCCCCATTCGGGGAGTCGATCGCCGCTCACTCGTCGAATTCCTCCTCATTTTGTTCAGTTGAATCGGCCTGATCCGCTTCTACGAGTATTCCGAATGGGTGATGTGGGCCAAAATTTGGCCCCCTCATGCACCGGAATTTTTGTCGCGCCTTTTTGTCGACACGATCGTTTTGACCGGTCGATATCAGTTCGAGATCCCTTCGCTGTTGATTTTCCTTTGGGCGTTCAGCTTGGTCGCGTCGATCGGGTCCCGATCGAGTGCCATCATCGGCCTCATGATCGGCGGTCTACTCGCGCCGTTGTGGTGGGATCTTGCAGCTTGGCTCGTTTGGCCGATGGCGGTCTCCAGCTACTTTGCGGTCTCACGAAGCTTCGTCACGAAGGCGGCGGGAGGCCGCGGCACGTTGTTGGCAAGCCTCATTGCAGGTGCCAGGGCCTTCACTTTACTGAGCTCGCTACTTTTCGCGCTCGTTTTGGCGTTGGCGCAGCCGCGGATGTTTCGAGGACTCGAATTCAGCGAGGACCGTCACTCCACAACTCTAACTTGTCCCGAGGCTTGGGTTCGAGTGGGAGATGTTTGCTGGATGCCCATGGAGATGCGTCGTGGCTTTCGACCTCGATCTGAACTGTGGCCCCTCACGGGGCCCGTTCCATGGGCCCTTCCGTCGGTTCTGACGTGGTCCCTTTCTTGGCATTGGCAAGATCCTGGCGATCCTGCCATCCAGCTGATGACTTGGTCGCGAAGTCGAGACCTCTGCCAATCCATGGGTACCGGATTTGATCTGCCGAGCTTCAGAGAGTGGCGCGATCTGACCTTGTCCGTCGCCCAGGATCCTCGCAACTGGCGAAAAGATGGGAACGGATTCAACATTCGGCGCAAACACACAGGATATACAGGCACGGGCGGGACCTCGGAACTTCGGTCGCTGTATTCTCTCCCCGAAAATTGTCACTTCCCCAAAAACTCGGATCGACCGATCTGTGAATTGTACGACCTCAATTACGAGTGGCTGGCAGATTCTCCGGAGCTCCCCGGTGGCGATGTGATCAACTCCCTTCACTTCGAATCGCAAATGCAGGTGGGCGCTCAGCGCCGCCTGATGGGCTGGTTGATGGAAACTGAGCCCCAAGCTCCAGCGGGCACTCCGATGGACTGTCAGTTCGAAGCGTGCGGTTTGGGAACGGTGCGAATTCTCCCTCGGCGGCCGAGAACGGCTGTTGGTGGAAATCGCTTCGATCGCAAAGAAGCGGGCCTCTTTACTTTGATGCGAACTCACGATGAGGGTTCGGCCTCTCAAGATTTGGGTTTTCGATGCATTCGTAGGCTCACAACAGCTCCGAATCTCAGTTCGAAGATTGAGCCTTTTGAGGAGACCCCACATTTAGGTCGGGGGGCTTCGGCGCAGATTTATTTCACCGACTCCCCGGGCGGCGAACGAAAGGTCCTCGGGGCGGCCGACGATCTCGTCCTCGCTTTAGTCGTGAAACTCGAGCGCCATCGCAATCCGCGAATTCAGGAGATTTTGGTTCGCCGGATCTTTCGCAGTCTCATGGATGAGTCAGAAATTCAGCGAGTTCTCCATTACGGTCTGCAAATTCAAGGCGATGATGGAAGCCTCGTGAAAGACTACGAGTGGTCGAACTCCACGCTTCCCATTGTCCCTTGGCGAAGTGCTAGCGGCCCCGAGTGAGGGCCTTCTCCCACTGCTTTTGCTCAGCCACCTGCTCGTCGATCTCCGCCTTTGTCCAGAGTCGGCCTTTGCCCACGCCGGGACAGAAGGTGGCGACATCTTTTTTCCAAGCTTTGGCCGACATCGTTTCCGGCCAAAAGGGCCAGGTCCGACACTGCGTAGGTCGCGCTTTATAGATGGAGCAGCGACGATCTTTCAGAAACACGCAAGCTTGATCCGCGCCATCGATGAGACGAAACACGCCGTCTTCCTTGCGACAGAATTCGCGCGTAAACTCGCGGGTGGCCATGCCCCGTTCACGAGCCATGTTGCGCCGATCTTGTAGCGTCACGTAAACAAATCCGTACTCGCCGTGCGACACACAACACTGGCCGGAGCCCTGACACTGAAAGCGCAGTCCTTCGGCGTACCAGTCGCGCGTGCTCATGCGCGACCTCGTGCCGCCGGCGCCTCGATCAGGCCCTGCGAAATCATCATCCAGCCGCACATTTTAAAGAGCAGGCGCGCGCCGACGTTCGCATCCCACTCCGCCTCGCCCTCTTCGACTTCGGCCACCTCATTGAGATCAAAGCCCACGAGTTTGCGCCCGCTTTCCACCACGCGGGCGATGAGCGTGGCCGCCTGATCATAGCTGAGGCCGCCGGGTACAGGTGTGCCCGTATGTGGACACAGCGCGGGATCCAAGCCATCGATGTCGAAAGAAAGATACACATTCTTTGGCAGCGGCTCGATCATGCGGTCGACCAGCTTGGCCCACGTCGCACCGTCCTCGAGGGCGCGTTTGATATTTCTATCATAGTGCGTGTGAATGCGTCCGCTGGGGCGATGGGATTCAGAGTAGTCGTATTCGGCGCGGCCGAAATCGCGAATCCCGATTTGCACGAGAGTTTTCGGGCGAATCTGTTCGGTAACGTTGAACATGATCGACGCGTGGCTGTGTTCGTAGCCCTGATAGGCGTTGCGCAGATCTGCATGGGCATCGACATGTAAAACGCCCAGCTCGCCACGATGGGCCTCGTTCAGCGCTCGAATCAGTCCAAAGGGCGTCGAGTGATCGCCGCCAATCAATCCGACCAGATGGCCATCCGCCAAGAGACGCTTGGCCTCAGTTTCGACCCAAGCGTTTAACTCTCGGCTGGCACTGTTGATGACACGTAAGATCTCTTGCGCGCGCGATGAATTTTCATCGCCCGCCAGCAGGGCTTCGAGGCGCTCCTGCGCCAACTCTTTGAGTTCGCGGCCGCGCAGAGCCCAGGCCTCAGAGAGCGGATGCATGAAGACACCGGGTCGCCAGGCTTCACCGGTTTCAATGTCGAAGAGATCAACTTGATGACTGGCGCGCAAAATCGCCTCGGGCCCTCGGGCAGCGCCCCGACCGTAGGAGGTCGTCACTTCCCAGGGAACACCCAACAAATGTAGGCGCGCGTCACTGGCGGAGTAGGGCAGACCAAAGATCCCGCTCTCCGAGAGCGCGGTTGAATTGGGGTCGAAATGATCCTGTGTGGTGTGATTCGATGCCATGCAGTCCCCTCAGAAAACGATGAACTCAGCTAGAGTTATCCACTTGTCTCCAGAGATCACCAGCCTTGTCCACATCGGAAACTGAGATTCACGCGAAAATCAGAAGCTGGACCTGCCGAATGGTGTCGGCTTGGCTCGCTGGCGCCTCGCGGGTTCTGAACGCATGGCGCCATGGGCGCGAACTGCACCGCGAATGCTCCGGCGTAAGAAGATGAAACTCCAAGCCAAATTTTGAATTCTCCCGAGCAATTCCTGATGACAGCGCGGGGCCTGACGAAGCAAGATTCGCAGGCCCGAGTACCGGGAAAGATCAATTATTGGGGGAGGCAGATTGAAACAGCGTCACGTTTTGACCAAGTTTATGTTTGCAGGTCTGGCGATGTTCGCCATGGGCGGAATCGGTTTAGTCGGCTGTACGAAAAAGGGATCATCGTCGGATTCAGGCAGCAAAACCGAAGCGGCCTTCCTTTACAATTTGAATGTCGAGCCCACGACACTCAATCCCATCACCGGCACAGACGCGTACAACCAAACGATTCAAAACTATGTGCTCGACTCGCTGATGACGCGTAATCCGGACACCTACGAATGGGAACCGGCCTTGGCGGCGGCTGTGGAAACTTCGAAAGATGGGAAGAGCTTCACCTTCACACTTCGCGAAGGTGCGGTATGGTCAGATGGTCAGCCCATTACCGTGGAAGATGTGAAGTTTAGCTTTGATGTGATCAATGACCCCACGTACAACGCGGCTCACTTGCGGCCCTACTATGAGGGCATTGCGAGCGCTGAAATCGTTCCTCCGAACAAAATCAAGTTCACGACGAAGAACAAATACTTCGGCAACTTTAATGTCGTCGCGGGTTTGACGGTTCTGCCGAAGCACTTCTACGGCAACGCCGAAGAGGGCAAGAAAAAGAACAAAACAATTCTGGGCTCGGGTCCCTACGTTTTGGAGCGCTATGACCAGGGCCAGGCGATCATTCTCGCAAAGAACCCAAAGTGGTGGGGGTTGCAAGATCCGGCTCGCAAGGGTCAGTACAACTTCGAGCGTATTCGCATGCGTTTCGACAAAGAAGAAAACCTGGCGTTGGAGCGCTTGAAAAAGGGGGAGCTCGACTACGACGGTCTGACTCCAGAGGCTTTCGTGAAGAAGACCGAGGGCGCGCCTTGGGGTGAGCGTGTATTCAAAAAGAAGGTCGAAAACTCTGCACCCAAAGCTTACGGTTACATCGGCTGGAACATGCGTAAAGAGCTGTTCAAAGACCAGCAAGTCCGCCGCGCTCTCGCTCATTTGATGAATCGTGACGAGATGAACCAAAAGTTTCGCTACGGTATGTCCTTGCCTGCGACCGGTCCCTGGTATCAGCAGTCGGTTTATGCCGACCCGAGCGTGAAGGCGATCAACTTCGATCCGAAGCTTGCGGCCGAGATGCTGGCCAAAGCGGGTTGGGTCGATGGCAACAAAGACGGCGTGTTGGAAAAGGGAAAACAGACCTTCGAGTTCACCTTGTTCTTCGCCAACAAAGACAATGAAAAGTACTACATCTTGTATCAAGAGGACCTGAAGAAGGCCGGCATCAAGATGAACCTGCAGCTCCTCGAGTGGAACGCACTGCTCAAGAACGTGGACGAAGCAAAATTCGACGCGATTGCGATGGGCTGGGGTGGCGGCTCGGTCGACCACGATCCCAAGCAGATTTGGCACTCCGCTTCGATCGGTACAGGCGGCTCGAACTTCATCGGCTATAAGAACGCCAAGGTCGATACTTTGATCGACAAAGCGCGCACCGAGCTGGATAAGAACAAGCGTATCCCGCTCTATCGCGAGATCTATCGCGAGATCGCTCAAGACGCGCCTTACGTGTTCATGTTCAACGATAAGTTTGCTCTTTATGCCGTCAACAAGCGCATTCAGCAGCCCAAAGAGACCTTCCTTTATACCGTCGGTCACGATTACTGGTCGATGACGGCACAGTGATCTGAGTGTCGATCGGGGCACCGATCTGGGTATCGACCTGGGCATCGATCGACAAGCTGGTCGCCGCGAAAGTGTCCAAGTTCAAAGAGGAGCCTCCGGGCTCCTCTTTTTTTGAGCATATTTTTGCTGGCAAGCCCTCCGAAACCCTGCCCATGGCTTGAGTGGCGACTGCGGATTTGATAAGCCTGACGTTCCGTTTTTTGGGCCGTCTTTGGGGCCGGCTTGTGGGCCATTTGTTGGGGCCATTTGTTGGGGTAAGACAAAAGGGGAGAGTCTCAGCGTGGGAATCTACATTCTTCGACGATTGCTCCTGATGATTCCGACCTTGTTCGGAATCACGCTTTTGAGCTTCATCATCATCAACTTAGCACCTGGTTCACCCATCGAGCAGCGGCTCCAAGCCATCCGAATGGGCGGTGGGATGGGGAGCGGTACTGCGGCGGGTGGCAGCCTTTCGGCGCGCGGTGAGACCGGTGTCTCGCAAGAAGTTCTCGATGCTCTCAAGAAACAGTACGGCTTCGACAAGCCTCTCCATGAGCGCTACATCATTTGGATGGGCAACGTGGTGCGCTTGGATTTCGGAACAAGCTTCAAGTACGAAGAGCCGGTGACCCAAGTGATTCTCCAGAAGATGCCCGTGTCGCTGATGTTCGGGATCACGGGACTCATCCTGACTTATCTGGTCTGTGTTCCTCTCGGGATCATCAAGGCTCTTAAAGCGGGGACGCGCTTTGATATCGGGTCGAGTGTGATCCTCTTTATTCTCTACTCGATCCCGCCTCTCATTCTCGGCATTCTTCTGCGCTTGTTCTTGGCGGGTGAGAACTGGCTCGGCTGGTTCCCACTCGGTGGGATCTACCCGGACAACTACGCCGAGCTCGACACTTTCGGTCGAATCCTCGCGCGAATTCATCACGCTGTTTTACCCTTGGCCTGCTATATGGTGGGGAGCTTCACTTTTCTCACCATCCTCATGCAGAACTCGATGCTCGATGTGATTAAGCTCGATTACGTGCGTACGGCACGCGCTAAAGGTGTGGCTGAAAAGAAAGTCTACATGAAGCACGCGCTTCGCAATGCGCTCATCCCCATCGTCACGGGCATGAGCGGTATTCTCTCAGTTATGTTCGCTGGCTCCATCATCATCGAGTCGATCTTCTCGCTCGACGGCATGGGTCTACTCACCCTGACCTCGACGAATGCTCGCGATTACAACGTGCTGATGGGATTGATTTTTTTCCAGAGCTTGTTGTTCTTGGCGGGCCGACTCCTCGTCGACATTCTCTATGTGGTCGTTGACCCGAGGATTGATTTCACATGATTGAAAAACGCCTCAGCAACGAACTCTCCATCAAGCGTTGGCGCCGATTTAAGGCGCACAAGACTGCGATTATCGGGATTTGGTTTTTGATCCTCATGACCTTCTTTTCGGCGACTGCGGAATTGTGGGCCAATTCTCGCCCTCTCTATGTCAAATACAATGGTGCGAGCTTCTTCCCGGCAATGAGTGATCCTCATCCGTCAGAGCTGGGTCTAGAAGGCGTGGTCTTGGATTGGAAGCAGGTTGATCTCACTGGGGCCACGGTGGTTTGGCCGATGATTGCTTGGGGCCCATTTGAGCGAAACGCCAAAGTTGAGGTGCTCCCTGGACCTCCGACCTCTGAGAACTGGTTTGGCACCGACGAAAGCGGTCGGGACGTGGCAGCTCGTTTGATCTATGGCTTTCGCTTTTCGATGACTTACGCTGTGGCGGTCTGGTTTTTCTGCGTGTTGATCGGCATCGGCTTGGGCTCGATGATGGGCTACTTCGCTGGCTGGTTCGATATCGTCGGTCAACGCGTGATTGAAGTTTGGGAGTCCGTACCCACGCTCATGCTCTTGATCATCTTGGCCTCGATCATTTCGCCGACCGTATGGATCTTGACCGGCTTCACGGTGATTTTTGGCTGGGTCGGTGTGTCGCTCTACACGCGAGCCGAGTTCCTCAAACTACGAAAGCGTGAATTTGTCGAAGCCGCGCGAGCTTTGGGTGCCAGCACGCCGCAGATTCTCTTCAAACACATTTTGCCAAACGCGCTCACGCCGGTGATCACCCTCACGCCCTTCATGATTGCGGGTGGGGTGACGGGACTGGCGTCACTCGATTACCTCGGCTTTGGCTTGCCGCCACCGACGCCCTCTTGGGGCGAGCTTTTAGGTCAGGCGCAAAAGCATTTCCAGCATGCATGGTGGCTGGCCGTGTTTCCGTCGCTGGCCTTGTTCTTCACGTTGACGGCTCTCAACATGATCGGTTCGGCCGTTCGCGACGCTTATGATCCACGCAAATGAGAAGTTCGTTAAGATCGGCGTTGCCATTGCGGCGGGCGTTTTGTCGCTCGCTCTTGGCGCGCTTCTGCTCTGGCCTCGGCCGGCGCAAGCCCAAGAAATTTGGATTGACGCCCAAATTCAGCCGGCCTCTCAAGAGGTCAAGGGTCAGCTTCGCTGGTTGAAGGGCCTCCCAGCTGGGGCTCAAGTTCAAATCGAGGCCCATCCGGACATGGAATTGAAGCTTGTCGGTACGCAGGCCATATTGTCGCCGCTTCGCAAAACGCCGAGCCTGCAGATCTGGCAGATCGAGGCCTTTCAGGCGATTCCGGAGTTGAGCTTTGAGTTTACCACGCCGCTTCGCGATGACCCGAGTGATGGCGATTCGTCAGGCTTCATCAATGAACTCGGGGCTGTGATGTTCGGTTCGTCGGCTTGGTATCCGAAACCGCTCGAACCGCATCGTGTGAATGTGGACTTGCGAGTTCCGGGACCGTGGCGAGTGCATGCGGTTGGAGGGCGTGGTGCTCAGCCTGTGTCGACAGGCGAGTTGCAGTTCAGCTTCAGCGAGGCTTTGCCGCAAGAGGGTTTGGACCTTGTCGCGGGCGAATTTCACGTCACCGAAGTTCAGCACGGCAACATTCAGCTTTCCGTTTGGTTGCGTCAGCCCGACCCAACGCTGGCGCATAACTTCTTGCAGACTCTGCCTCGCTATTTAGATCACTACATCAAAACCATTGGTGAGTATCCTTACAGCCAGTTCGCTGTCATCGAAAACGCTTGGGAGACGGGTTACGGCATGCCCTCCTTCGCGCTCCTTGGCCCGAGCGTGATCCGCCTGCCCTTCCTGCTGACGAGTTCTCTACCGCACGAGGTTCTTCACAACTGGTGGGGAAACTCGGTTTATGTCGAGGAGTCGGGTGGCAATTGGTGCGAGGGTCTCACCACCTATATGGCCGACCACTGGCAGCGCGAGGCCGCGGGTGATGCGGCTGAATATCGTCGACAAACCTTGAGCGACTTTTTGGATTACGTCGCGACCGGCAAAGACTTTCCGCTCCGCCGATTTCGTGGCCGCCACTCTTCGGCCACTCAGGCTGTGGGTTACGGCAAAGGCATGCTGGTTTTCCACATGTTGCGGGTGAAGTTGGGCGACCTGGCGTTTGAGCAAGGTCTACAGAAGTTTTATCGAGATCACCTCGGACGGCGTGCGAATTGGGAAGACCTTCGACAAGCCTTCGAAGCGGTGACCTCCAAAGACCTTCGCGAATTCTTTGTGCATTGGCTCGATGGTTTGGGAGCCGTGTCTTTAGCGGCCTCTTCGCCTCGCCGGGTGAGCGAGCGCGAAGTCTGTCTCAAGCTTCAGTCCTCAGGCCTCTCATCTCTCGATGTGCCGGTACGCTTGCGTATGAAATCAGGTCGCACCGAGAGAAGAATTCAAGCGCTGGCACCTTCGAGCGCCACAGAAGCTTGTTGGTCGGCGACGGAAGGAATCGCGGGAGTCGACGTGGATGCGGAATTTGAAGTTTTCCGTGTGTTGCAAGACGCTGAACGGCCGGCCTCCTTGTCGGGCCTGTTTGGCGCAAAATCGATCGATGTGATTTCCTCCTTGAGTGTTGCCAACGCGACGGGCTTTGTGGGCGAGCTTTCCAGCCTCATCGAGTCGGAAATTGATCTGCGCCCGACGCACATAAGTGGCGGCAGCCTCTCGTCTCGCCCGGGCCGGGCGAATCTTCTCGTGGGTGAGCATCCAGACTTCGAAAATCTCTTTGCATCCTGGCTCAAGCCCTACGGTGTGAAGTTCATGTCGACGGAGATTCAGGTGAACGGACAGAGTTTGGACAAGTCCAAGCACACCTTCTTCTTTGCCGCCAAAGATTCGCAAGGCCAAGTTTGGGTCTGGATTCGCGCGAACCAAACTCGAGATCTAGCGCGCCGCTTTGCACGTTACGGTCGCCAAGGCGCTGTCGCGCTCGAGACGGGCAGTCGCAATGTGCCGTTGAAATTGAGCTGGCCGGTTTTGAATAGTCCGCTCAGCTTTGACTTTTGAACTCTCCGCGGCTCGAATGAGCGACATGAGAAATGCAATTCGTGCCCTGCTCCTGTCGCCCTCCATGTTGGCTCTCGCTGCGTGCGCGAGCTATTCCACGATCGGTCAAAAGCCCATGTCGGTCCTGGACCAGGAGTCAGAGCGAAGTCGTCCGCAGCTCTCGCAATCCTTGATGGGTGCTGAAGGTTTTTCCGAAGCGGCCATTCAAAAAGTTCTCAGCAGCCGCGTCGAGCTGCCAAAGTCGGTGAGTGTTGCGGTCATCCGCCTTGATGAGGGCGGCGGCTTTATGCCGTTTCGTCCATTTGACGATGCGGGAGTGGCCTCGCTCTACAAGTCGATCGAGGCGCTGCCCAAAGTGAAGCGGGTCATTCCGGTTCCGGAAACTCTCGTCGGTGCTAAGGTGACTTATCAGTCACTTCGTACAGCGGCAGTCCTGGTGCAAGCCGACATGGTGTTGGTCCTGAAGTCCGCATCGATCACGGATTCACGCTATCGAATGTTTGAAAAAAACCAAGCTAAGGCCCTGGTGGTGCTTGAGGCCTTCGCTATGGATACGCGAAGCGGAG
Organism: Pseudobdellovibrionaceae bacterium; assembly: GCA_947462815.1. Lineage (GTDB taxonomy): Bacteria > Bdellovibrionota > Bdellovibrionia > Bdellovibrionales > JAMPXM01 > UBA2339. The sequence continues at coordinate 77,032 of CANHQR010000002.1, read as the reverse complement.
TCGTGCCCTTCAGCGGCATCTACTCTGATACCGCGGAAGTGAGTGAACAAAAAGATGATTACGGGCTCTACGAGGCACGGCTTCGCGCCCAGCTCGCCGGCGAGACGAAGATCTTCACCAAACTCACGGCAGATTTCGGGCAGTTTCTCCGCTGATCTTTTTGATTAACTTCGATCAACGAACTTCCCCGACCTTCATGAGCTTGGCTGCGCGCCTTGCTTTCTTTCGCGCCTCATCGACGTTCATTCCTCGCGCCAAACTCACCGCCATACGGCGATAGGGATGAGCTTCGGGTTTGCCGAAAACCCGCACGTCCACATCGGCGATGGCCATCGCTTTTTCCACACCGCTCACTTGCGGTCGCGCAATCTCCCGGTCGGCCAATACGACGGCCGAGGCTGATGGTCCGTAACTCTTTATACCAGGCACTGGAAGCCCCAAGATGGCTCGCGCGTGTAAGTCGAACTCGGAGAGATCTTGGGAAATCAACGTCACCATGCCGGTGTCGTGAGGGCGCGGCGAAAGTTCTGAAAAATATACCTCGCCGTCGCGGGCGATGAAGAATTCGACGCCAAAGATACCGACACCGCCCAGACGCGCGGTCACCTTCTTCGCCATGGCTTGCGCGCGTTTCAGTTGCGCGGGTTTCATTTTTGCCGGCATCCAGGACTCGCGATAGTCGCCGCGCTCTTGGCGGTGCCCGATCGGATCGCAGAACACTGTGCGACCGTTGGCCAAGCGCAAAGTGAGCAAGGTGATTTCAAGATCGAAGTGAATGAACTCTTCGACGATCACTTTGCGTTGGTCGCCACGCATGTTGTCGCAGGCGTAATTCCACGCAGCCTCGATGTCGGCGGCGCGTTTTACGACGGATTGGCCCTTGCCGGACGATGACATCACGGGTTTCACCACGACGGGATAGCCGATGGCGTCGGCCTCGCGCTGCAGCTCATCGCCTCGAGTGGCGTAGGCGAAGCGCGCAGTTTTGACTTTCAGTTCACGGGCCGCCACATCGCGAATCGCGTGGCGGTTCATGGTCAGATGCGCGGCTTCGGCGCAGGGAATGACGCGTGAGCCCCGTGCCTCAAGCTCGATCAGCTTTTCAGTTCGGATGGCTTCAACCTCGGGAACGATGAGATCGGGTTGATGCTTTTTCACCAAAGCTTCGATGGCTGCGCCATCCAGCATATTGATCACCTCGAAGGCGTCCGCCACTTGCATCGCCGGTGCGCCCGCATAGCGATCGACAGCGACGACATATTGCCCAAGGCGCTTCAGTGAGATCGTGAGTTCTTTGCCGAGTTCTCCGGATCCAAGTAGCAAGATCTTTTTCATAGAGACGTAGTGTCGCTCAAATCCTCGTTGAGGTCGAGCCAGTGTCCGAGGAAATGAAAGCAAAGCGTGGCTGAACCGCGCCCTCCACGGTCACCGACTCCACGAACATGGAGGCGGGACGAATCCAAAGCTCAGCCAAATCATTGGGATAGAGGCAGCGATACACGACGTACCAATCCAGCGTCTCGCTGTGGCGAGCCACTTCCAAGACTTGATACGTTTTGCCCTTGTAGTGGCGGTAGAGGCCGGGCTTCACGTCCGGCCTCAAAGCGTCGCGACTCATCACTCGGGATCTTCGAGGTAGGTGTAACCCGACAACCCTTCTTCGTAGTGCTTCATCAGCGCTTTGGCTTCGTTCTTGGTGAGCGAGCCGCGCGCGATGGATTCTTCGCTCGCGCGCCGAATCGATTCAATCAGCTCGGCGCGATTGTACTGCACCCAGCTCAGCACTTCCGTGACCGTGTCGCCTTCGACCACTTCATCGACGGTGTAGCCCGCGTTAGAGACAGTGATGTGAACAGCATCCGTGTCGCCGAACAGGTTGTGCAAGTCGCCCAGAATCTCTTGATAAGCACCGACCAAGAACACCCCCATGTAGTAGGGGCGGCCGTCGTACTCGTGCACTTCAAGGCCTGTCTTCTTTGCCTTCACGCCGCTTCCCATGGAGTTATCGATGAACTGGCCGATCTTGCCGTCGCTATCGCAAGTGAGGTCGACCATGATCGCTCGGCGAGTGGGCTCTTCGAGCAGACGATGAATCGGCAGGACAGGGAAGAGCTGACCGACGGCCCAAGAGTCGGGCATCGATTGAAAAACGGAAAAATTGCAGAAGTAAGTGTCCGACAAAGTCTCGCGCAGCGCCTTCGCCAAATCTTCAGCATCGGGATGCTTGCACGCGATCTGTTCCATGCGTGTCAGCAATACCCAACACAAATTCTCCGCTTTGGCGCGCTGACTGAGCGACAAGACGCCGAAGGTGAACAGCTGAAGTATGGTTTCTTTGATGTGAACGACGTCATGATAGAACTCGTGCAGGTTGTTATCGTTCAACTGCTCGAGCATGTAGACTAAGTCTTGGATGACGCGGTGATCGTCTTTTGTCGCGACGAAAGACGGCGCGGATTTCTTCAGCTCGTTGATACCCAAGACGTTGAACACCAGAACCGAATGATGCGCGACCAGCGCGCGACCGCACTCCGTGACGATGTTCGGATGGGGTGTGCCGCGCTCATCGCAGACACTCTGCACGATGGAGATGACGTCGTTCGCGTACTCTTGCTCAGAGTAATTGATCGACGAGTCGCTCGATCCGGACCCGTCATAATCAACGCCGAGGCCACCGCCGACATCCAAGTACTTAAGTCGAGCGCCCATCGCATGAAGTTCGGTATAGAAGCGTGCGCCTTCTTTCAGGGAGCCCTTCACGCAGGAGATCGACGGAATTTGCGAGCCAATGTGGAAATGCAGAAGCTCGAGAGCTTCGAGCATGTTCTCTTTGCGGAGCAGCTCCACGGCTTCCACAATTTCAAGAGCCGAAAGGCCGAACTTCGAGCGATCGCCTGAAGAATCTATCCATTTGCCCGCGCCCTTTGTGTGGAGTTTCGCACGCAAGCCGATCTTCGGCAAAATCGAGAACTTCTTGGCGGCCTCGATAATCATCGGGAGCTCGGACATGCGATCTACCACAATGATGGTGTTGCGACCGAGCTTTTGCGAGAGAATCGCGGTCTCGATATACTCTTGGTCCTTGAAGCCGTTGCAAATGATGAGAGCGTCCGCCGTTCCCATCATGGCCAAGACCACCAGCAGCTCGGGCTTCGAGCCAGCCTCAAGACCCAAGGCCGAGCCTTGACCAAACTTGATGAGCTCTTGAACCAAATGTTTCTGCTGGTTCACTTTGATCGGATAGACGCCGCGATAGGCACCTTTGTAGCCCGCGTCCTCGATGGACTTTTTGAAGCAACCTGAGAGCAGCTCCACGCGCGACTTGGTGATGTCAGGAAAGCGGATCAGCATGGGAACGCGAATGCCGCGCTCCTGCAGATCCTGCGTGAGTTCCAAGAGATCGACGCTGGGGCCCGTCGGACCACTGGGGGTCACAACGATGTTGCCTTTGTCGTTCACGTCAAAAAAATTCGAGCCCCACAGGCCGACGCCGTAGAGCTCTTTGCTTTTTTCCGTGGACCATGTGCCAGTTTGGGCGGGGACGTCTCCTCGGAGCATCTCACCTTTCATCGTGTGCGGCCCTCATAATGTCCTCGGCCTGAGGCCGAGGAGAAATGCAGCGTTTGCGAACCAGTCTGCTGAGTTCTCTTAACCAATGAGATTAAGAATCTTTCCGGCTCTGTAAATAACTTTCGAAGGCTGACGCCCAGAAAGTGCGTTCGTGACCGTCGTCAGCTTCAGAGCCGCCGCGACGGCGTCTCCTTCTGATGCATCCACGGCGATTTCGATCGCGCCACGAGCTCTGCCATTGACCTGAACCCCTATAGTGACGACGGAGTCCACAGTCAAAGCCGAATCAAAGCTCGGCCAAGCCGCCAACGCCACCAAACCCTGGCCGCCCATGCGCTCCCAAAGTTCCTCGCTCACATGCGGTGCAAAGGGCGCCAGGAGTTGCACCAGCGGCATCAGGACGCGTTTGGACCTGCAGTTGGTCTTATAGACTTCGTTCAGCAGAATCATCATCGCGGAGATCGCGGTGTTGAAGCTCATCGACTCGAGATCCTCGGTGACCTTTTTGATCGTCTTGTGGAGAAGTTTGTTGAGATCCCCCGGGAGAGCTTCATCCGAAGCCACGCAGGCGCCGCTCTCATCGATCGCAGCCCGCCAAACGCGGTCCAGGAATCGCTGAACACCGCCGATTCCGGTCTCTTGCCAGGGTTTGTCGGCCTCCATGGGTCCCAAGAACATCACGAAGGTGCGAACCACGTCGGCTCCGTACTGTTCGCGAACAGAATCGGGGTTGATGACGTTACCGCGCGACTTCGACATGCGCTCGCCGTCGGGACCCAAAATCACGCCCTGGTGGGCGAGTTTTTGAAAGGGTTCGTCATGCGTGACCAGACCCGCATCAAAGAGCACCTTTTGCCAAAAACGCGAGTAGAGCAAATGACCTACGGTGTGCTCGGCGCCGCCGACGTAGAGATCGACGGGCATCCAATACTTTTGCACTTCGAAATCGCAGAAGCTCTCGTCGTTGTGCGGATCGCAGTAGCGTAGAAAGTACCAGCTCGAGCCCGCAGAGCCCGGCATGGTATCGGTCTCACGTCGCCTTTTTCGCCCGTCGGCGCCGACGTACTCAACCCATGCGGCATTCCGCGCAAGCGGGGCTTCGCCCTTTTCGCTGGGCTGATAGTCGGCAACCTCGGGCAGTACCACAGGCAATTCGTTGACCGGGAGGGCTTTCATGCTGGCGTCAGAAAAGTGCACGATCGGAAAAGGCTCGCCCCAATAGCGCTGCCGAGAAAACAACCAATCGCGGAGTTTGTACTGAATGTTTCGACGGCCTAGCCCTTTGGACTCGAGCTCTTGAATGGCTCGTTCGATCGCCTGATCTTTCTTGAGACCATTGAGAAACTCGGAGTTCACCAAGGCGCCTTCGCCCGTCCACGGCAAATCGCCGCCCTCCAGCACGCGAGTAACAGGGAGCTGAAACGCCTGCGCAAACTCAAAGTCGCGCTCGTCGTGTCCGGGGACCGCCATGATCGCGCCCGTTCCGTAATCCATGAGGACATAGTCGGCTGTCCAAATGGGTAGGGGTTGGCCCGTGAAAGGGTGCAGGGCATAGGCGCCCGTAAAAACACCCGTCTTTTCCGTTGCGGCCTTACGTTCGACCTCGAGTTTCGAAGCCGCACGAGCCTGGTAATCCTGCACCGCGCTCGCGTGTGAAGCGGGCACGATTTTCGACAGCAGCGGATGCTCGGGCGACATCACCATGAAGGTCACGCCAAACAGCGTGTCGGGTCGAGTTGTGAAGATCTCCAATTCATCGGCGGGAAAACCTTGAATTTTGAAGCGAGCGTTGGCACCCACGCTTTTGCCAATCCAATTGCGTTGCGCTTCTTTGGTTCGTTCGGGCCAATTCACTTTGTCGAGATCGGCGAGTAAGCGCTCGGCATAGTCGGTAATCTTCAGCATCCACTGTTTCATGGGTACGCGAATGACGGGATGTCCTCCGCGCTCGGATTTGCCGTCGACGACCTCTTCGTTGGCCAAAACAGTGCGAAGCGCCGGGCACCAGTTGACGGGAACTTCCTTCTGATAGGCGAGCCCTCGCTCAAAAAGCTTGGTGAAAATGAACTGCGTCCACTTGTAAAAATTGGGATCGCAAGTCGAAACTTCGCGCGACCAATCAAAGCTGTAGCCCATCGTTTTGAGCGTGGAACGAAAGGCCTCGATGGCCTTGTCCGTCGTCACCGCGGGGTGAATGCCGGTTTGGATGGCAAACTGCTCAGCTGGCAAACCAAAAGAGTCGTAGCCCATCGGATGCAAGACGTTGAAACCGCGGGCCCGTTTGTAGCGTGAGATCACATCTGTCGGAGTGTAAGAGGCGAGATGTCCGACGTGGAGACCATATCCCGAAGGGTAGGGAAACATGTCGAGAGCGTAGTACTTCGGTTTTCGGCTCTGCGATTTCCGAGGGTCCTCAGCTTCAAAGGCTCGCTTTGCTTCCCAATTTCGCTGCCATTTTGCATCGATGCTTTTGTGATCATAAGTCATTCCGGCAATGTACCTAAGTCTGGCTCAAAGGTCATCCGAAGAGGTGCCCGCCTCGACGCTGACCCTGACCCGAGCAAGGGTTCAAGTACCCCACGGCCTGAGGGCCAGGCCCATTGAACTCGCGTTCACCTCGCCCGAGCGACCAGGTATTCTGAATGTATGTTGCCGACTTCGCTTCACGTCCCCCCTCAAGACCGTTTGCTACTGCTGGTCGACGATGACGTCGACAACCTCACATTGATTGGCGCGTTGTTGCGGCACGAGGGTTACCGAGTGATGCAGGCCGAGTCCGCTGAAGCTGCTGCCGAAATTCTCCGCTCTCACGTGCCAGATCTGATTCTGCTCGACATCAACATGCCGGGGCTATCCGGTCTGGATCTGCTCGCCGAGATTCGCAAGAAAGAGCCCTACATCGCGGTGATTTTTGTGTCCGCTCGCAGTGCCACTCAGGACGTCGTGCGCGGCCTCGATGCCGGCGCGGACGACTATGTTTGTAAGCCTTTTGAGCCCGTGGAGCTTTTGGCCCGCGTTCGGGCGCAATTGCGCATCAAAGACGTCAAAGATCAGCTCGCGGCCGCCAACGCCAAGTTACAAGAGTTGGTCGATATCGATGATCTGACGGGCCTCTATAACATGCGCTCCATCTACCAGCGCCTTGAGGGCGAGATCGCACGTTGCAAGCGTTACTCCCGGGCCATCGGTGTGATCATGCTCGACATGGATCACTTTAAGTCAGTCAACGACACCAACGATCATCTCTTTGGGAGCTTCGTGCTGGCTGAGGTGGGGCAGCTGATCAAGAGCAACATCCGGCAAGTCGACTTTGCCGCTCGCTACGGCGGCGACGAGTTTCTGATCGCCTTGAGTGAAACCAGCGTCGATGGAGCCCGACGCTTTGCTGAGCGTCTCCTAAAAGTGATCGCCGGCTACGAGTTCGTCAAAGACGGTAATCGCATGCACCTCACGGCTTCGATGGGCGTATGTGTTGCGGCTCCCAGCTTGGCGGACGTGGACGCCCGAAGCTTGGTTCGTGCCGCCGACCATGCCCTCTATGAGGCTAAGCACGCGGGCCGCAATTGTATCAAAGTCTATGATTCTGTTCGCTTGATGGCAGAACGTAAAACATCGTAAGACCTCAAGAGCCTCTCGGCACCTGTGCGGGAGAGGGGAGGTCACTCTGAAGCATTCACTTTCCCGCGTCACCTGGATCGCCCTCGCGGTGAGTCTGGTCCTCACCTTTGTGAAATTTTGGGGCTGGAATCTCACGGGCTCACAAGCTGTGTATTCAGACGCCATGGAGAGCATCGTCAACGTGGTGGCCGGCCTGCTTGCCATCTTCGTTGTATTCTATTCGGCAAAGCCCGCAGACCGAGGGCATCCGTACGGGCATGGAAAGATCGAATACTTCTCGGCTGCCTTTGAAGGCGGACTGATCACCTTCGCCGCCGTATTGATTGCCGCCGAAGCTCTTCCAGCCCTGATCGAAGGCCGTCACCCTGAACGACTCGAAACTGGTTTGGCCGTCGTTGTTGGCGCTGGCTTCGTGAACCTCGCATTGGGCTGGTGGATTTATCACACAGGGCGTCAGGCGGGTTCGCCGGCGTTGGTCGCCAATGGCCAACACATCATGAGTGACTTTTGGACGAGTGCCGGGGTGTCCGTCGGTTTGGTGGCGGCATTGATCACGGGTTGGAGCTGGTTGGACCCGTTGACCGCCTTGGCTGTTGCTGTCCAGTTGGGATGGACGGGACTTAAAGTGGTTCGGCGATCCGTGGGCGGATTATTGGATGAAGAGGACACCGAGATCATTCGCGGTGTCGTAGGACGCCTTCGCGAGATCGACTTTGAGGGTGTTATTCAGCTGCATCACCTCCGCATCGTGCGCTCTGGTCGCTACCACCACATCGACGCACATGCCGTCGTGCCTGAGATTTGGAATGTTGCCGAGGCCCACGCGCGTACCCAAAAATTTGAGAAAAACTTCATGGCCGCCTACCCCCAGCCCGGGGAGTTGCATTTACACATCGATCCGTGTCGCCGAGTCTACTGTCGGCAGTGTTCTTGGTCTCCTTGCCATGTTCGACAACAGAACTTCGTGGCGCCGATCGACCTAACGCCTGAGAGTTTGATCCATCCCGAGGAGCCCGCCGAGTACCGGTCTTAATTTTCACCCAAAAAAGACTTTGGCGGCCCGCAATAAATTCGGTAAGAACCCCCATAAGACATATCGTTTAGGTTCCCCCTGATTGCGAAGGCTCTGAGCGGCCGACGCGATGGGATTTGAATTTTGGACGACAAAACAGCTCGGCGGCACGTGACCGACGACGAAACAGGAGAAACAAAATGTTCCGCAAGATGATGACTATGTTCGTGATGGCTTCGGCAATGACTCTCACAATGGTTGGCTGCTCTAAGTGCTCGGGCGAACAAGCTCCGGAAGCTACACAAACTGAAGCTGCTGCTCCGGCTGCTGATGCAGCTGCTGCACCGGCGGCTGACGCTGCTGCTGCTCCGGCTGAAGGCGCAACTGAAGCTGCTGCTCCCGCTGCACCTGCCGCTGAAGCGACTGGCACGCCCGCTCAGTAAGCTTCGAGTTCATTGCGAACTTTGAATTCAAAAAGCCCGACGAAAACTCGTCGGGCTTTTTATTTTCCGGCGACCTCAGGCTCCGCGCGAGATGAAATACATGGCTCCAACTAAACAAAGACCCGCCCACAGGTAGTCGAGTTTGAGCGACTGACCCATGTAAAAAGTGAGAAAGCCCGCAAAGACCGTCATGGAGATGATCTCTTGGATCACGCGCAACTGCGGAAGGGTCAAAGCCTGGGCACCCACGCGATTCGCGGGTACCTGAAAGCAGTACTCAAGGAACGCCACACCCCAGCTCACCAAAATCGCTATCCATAGGGGGCGACCTGCTAGCGATTTGAGGTGTCCGTACCAGGCAAAGGTCATGAACACGTTGGACACGATGAGTAGACTCACGCTCATCGCCGTCAGCGTCCAAAATCCAAGCCCAGATCCGGCAGCGCTCCCCCCGTTCATTATAAACCTCCGGCCGCCGCTTCGCCGCGTGGATCCGCAGCGGCTTCGAGCCAACCTTCAGGTGTGCGCCGAATAACATAGACTTTGGCGACGCGTCCCTCTTTCAATTCATGTCCTAAGGCCTTGAGCTTCGCGAGCACTTCGGGTGCGAAGCGACCTGGGTCGTGCAGGAGTGTTTCAGGTAAAAACTGGTGATGCACACGGGGCAAGTTAACCGCAGACTCGGCATCGGCATTCTGAGTGAGGACTCGCAAAAGTGCTTGTGTCACGCCACTGATGATCCGCGGCCCACCGGGTGCGCCCGCTGTCATGGCGAACCGTCCGTCGCGCTCGACAATCACCGGCGTCATGCTGGAGAGCGGTCGACGGCCAGCCAAGACTTCGTTCGCCGTCCCTTGAATCAGGCCGAATTGGTTCGGTTCGCCCGGTCGAGTGGCGAAGTCGTCCATCTGATCATTCATGACAATGCCAAACTTTTCCGTGACCACTCCACTTCCATAATTCTCATTCATCGTCAGTGTCATCGCCACGGCTTGCCCTTGGGCATCGACAATTGAGAAGTGTGTGGTCTCACCTGTGGTCTTGCTTGCAGGTGCCAGCGATTCGCGCAAATCCGGCGACTTCGACTTCAGCGGAACGATCACGTTCTTTGGCGAGAACAGACCTGCCAGGCGGTCTAATCTTTCGTTCATCTCGAGTTGCGACTGAATACCTTGAAGTTGGGGGTTCGAGTCTAAATCGCCGAGTCGCATGCGCGAGGCGAATGCAAGCTTCAGAGCCTCGGCCCAAAGATGGGCCTCTTCGGCTGAGCGAGCCGCCGGCACGCCATGCTTATGCTCCATTCGGTCGATCAACTGCAAGGCTTGGCTGGCCACCAAGCCGCCACTTGAGGGAAGTCCCATGAAGTACAAGTCGTGCCCGCGCCACTTGAGCTGCACCGGAGCGCGCTCGATCACTTTGTAGGCCTTGAGATCATCGAGCGTCATATTGCCGCCGGCGGCCTGGACGGAGTTGATGATATCGCGTGCAATCTCGCCCTGGTAGAAGGCGCGTGGGCCGCGATCGCGGAGAAGCTTCAAAGCTTTCGCGAGGCGTGGCTGCTGGATGAGATCCCCGGGGTTCAGTGCCTCGTAGCGCTCACGAGGTGGTCTCGACTTATCCAAGACGATGCGTCCGAAAACTTGCTGAGCCGGCTTGTTAAACTCCGGCCAGGCATCTTGAGTCGCGAGCACCCACTCGCCGCCCACGGCATATCCCTGCTCGGCCAAGCGGATCGCCGGAGCGAATAGAGCTTTCCACTTGAGTTTGCCATGCGCCTTGTGAAGGGCTTCCAGGCCAGCGGGAATGCCCGGTACGCCTGAGGCCAGACCGCCTTGGGTGGACGACTTTTCTCCAGCTTTCAGAAATTGATCCCGCGTCGCGGCAGCTGGCGCCATCTCGCGAAAATCGTAGGATGTAACCTGATTCGATCCATCTTTCCTTTGGAAGCGAACAACGGCAAAGCCGCCGCCACCAAAAGCCGCATAGTAGGGATGCGTGACCGATAGGCTGAGGGCTGCCGCTACCGCCTGGTCGAAGACGTTTCCGCCCTGACGAGCGATCTCTTGAGCTGCAGCGACAGCATGCGGACCGGGCCCGGCGATCGCCATCTTTTGCGACACATGTGGGAGAGCCTCCGCACTTGGTCCAACTAACAAGTTCGAGATCAGAGGCAAAAACAACGCCGTGAATTTTAAAATTTTCATAGGCTTTCACTTCAGTCGACCTCACCTTAAGATTCAAGCCCTTGTCCCGGCGCGTGTGCGCTGCTAGGTCTACGCCATGCCTTCACCGCGAAGTGAATTTCATGAATAATGCACCGCCACGCCAACGGCGTCCTCGGCTTGTTCGCACGGAGGGGCTGCCGAATCCAACAGAATATGTTCTGGCCCTCAACGGTGAGTATCGCGAATTCGCCTTCGATGAGGAGCGTGCGCGAACTCAGCGCGGCCGTTGGAGCGAGGCTTTTGGTGTATCCGCCGAGCATCCCATCGATTTGGAAATCGGCACAGGCAATGGTTACTTTTTCGCCCACCGATCGATCCAACACCCTGAGCGCTGTCTCTTGGGCCTAGAAATCAAGTACAAGCCGCTCATTCAATCCATTCGGCGAGCGCTCCGCGACGGCGCCAAGAACGCGCGGATCATGCGCTACGATGCCTCTTGTCTCGAGGACGTCTTGGCGCCGGGTGAGGTGAATCACGTTTTCATTCACCATCCCGATCCCTGGCCAAAAAAACGCGATTGGAAGCATCGATTGATCCAAGAGGATTTCCTGCGACGTCTGCATGCCTTGATGCGCCCCGGAAGCTTTGTCGACTTTAAAACAGATTCGTCCGACTACTTCGATTGGTGCGAGCCGTTGTTTCGCGATTCGCCTTTTGCAGTCGAGCGAAGCACGCGGGATTTGCATGCTTCACCCTATGCCTCAGAGAATTTTATAACTCACTTTGAGCGATTGTTTTTGCAGCAAGGCGTGAAGATTCATCACGCCCGACTGCGCCGTGATTGAAATGGTGAGTTGCTCGACGATCTAGTCATCGGAGCGGGCCAGGATACCGCTGGCGGAGGGATCGCGATCGGCACATGGACCTTCGCGAATGGCGATGGGATTCAAGAGTTCCACAAATCCCTTCGTGAAGGGATCACGAGACCACATCTTGCCGCCTTCGAGTTGCGGCCCCAGGGCTCGAGTGGGCAGCGGTGCCGCATGCTCCGGATGCGAGTGTTCCACCCAATTTATACCCCAGGTTTCCGCTCCCTCGCTCATCAGCCCGATCCGCCGCTCTAGGCTCCCTGGGCAAAACATGAGGCGCTTGAGGCTCATGCGCAATTGAATTTCACTTCCGCCGGCGAGTCGCACGCGACGTCGGTCGTCAAACTCGAGACTCTCGAAATCAGTTACAGCTTGGATCTCGATCGGTGTGTGCAGAGATGCCAGCCACGTGCCGGGTGTATTTGAAGACTCACCTAAAATTCGCGCTTGGAACTGTTTTTTAAATTCGATCCAGACTTCGTGAGTTTCGCGATTGATCACGCGCAGACGGAAGATCTCCGAAAGGGGGCGAGAGCTCGGTTGGTAGGAGCCCGTCGCTTCGAGCTGGATCTCAATTTTGGGTGGGGGCAATACCCAAGGGTGACGCCGCACAAGTCCTCGCTGCCCATTTTCGAAATCGGCGATGAGGACACAGATCCCTTGGCGAATCTTGTGGCGACTTTCGACTCCCTGAATCCGATCGGTCCGGGGGAGGTCTTCGATGGCGGCTTGGAGATTCGTGGGCCGATCGATTTGAGCTGACCACGTCGGGCATTGCAGAGCGACGCTCTCGGCACCTTGTGAGGCAGCCATCGGTAAATCGCGAAACTTGAGACGTTGCGAGGGGAGACGAAAACTATGCACGGAGCCTCGGTCGTTGTGGACTCGGAAGCGCCAGCTGCAGGTCCATTCCGGTGAATTCTCAACTTCCATGGCGAGTGTACGAAAAAATTCGCCAGGCAGCAGACTTGCCAAACTGGATGAAGTTGCGGGTCGCTTCGGAAGTTCGGCTTTCAGTCGCCTTCCCGATGAGGTCGTGCATTGAGCCTCGCCCGACAGGCGGTCCTGAGCATTTTTCGGTGAGAACACAAGTCGGTCTTCAAGATCGGCGAATTCGGCCGACGCTTGGCTGAGTCGAAGTTTAGCTTTTTGGCCAACGCGCTCCAGACTCGGCTCCTCAAGACTCCAGGGATCGGCGATGTCTTCTTGGGATGAGGGAGAGCAGGCGCACAGGAGGCCTAAGGCAATGACCAGCAAGAGGGCGAGCCAGGTTCGTTGGGTTCCGTGTCCGATTCTCGGCAGATGTTTCCGGATCATTTTCTCTCCTTGTATTTGAGGGTGCTGACGACGACGTCGCGTTCGTCCGTGCAAAAGAGGAGCGCAATGCACAGAGGTGCGCCGAAGAGTGTCATAGCGCCATCGGTGACTTGGGCTATCTGTCTCAAAGTGAGGCGAGGGGCCGCGTCTCTTTGTTGAGAATTGGTGAAGACCCATCCGCAGTTCGATTTTTTGAAGATCACTTCGTCTTCATCCGATAGAAAACTATGTGCTGGAGAGTCCTGCTCAGTCTGTTGGTTGCTCTATTCCTGAGTGGAACGAGTCAAGCGCTTGAGGCCTGGGAATATGCAACCTTTCCGCGCCTGTCGGGTGATCTGGGCGAGGATCTGGGTGTGTTGGAGCTTCAGGTGGGGCAGCGTCGCTGGACGGCAATGCTACCGGATTCCCGCCGAACCCATCCGCAGTGGGGTGTTGAACAGGCCTTCATCTCAACAGACTCACGAAGCCTGATTTTAGTGAAGCAAAAGATCAAGTTGCGTGGTGAGTATCACTCCGCTTTGGGCGGGTGGACGAAAATTGGTGCGGGCTTTGTTCTTCATCTTCAAGGACGAGGTGGTGTATGGGCGATTTATGCCGATGCGGTTTCAGAAAATGAGCGGCGAGAGCTGGCCTATGAATTTCGGAAAGCTGTGCGTCAGCGCACAGCGAGACATTGGCTGGAGCTGTGGTCGCAGGCTCAGGCCGAAACGACTCTCACACTTCGCGCTTCTGAGCCATCACGCCCTCGTCCATCCGAACCACCGAGCGTGTCGGCGCAAGATGCCGGAGTGCTTTCGGGAGTGGTTCGTTGCTCTCGCTCAGCCTTTGCGGGCGCTTGGAGTGCGACCGGTGGCGCTGTTGAGGATGCTGCGGAATTTGTTTGGGGCATGATTCGTCGACCTTCGGAGACCTGGGATCGCGCCCGCCAAAGTGTGCGCGAAGCCTATGACTTTGTCGCCAACATTCGCACTCACATTCGTCAGATGGTAGAGGGCTTTCAAGATCTGTCGGGAATTCTGCAGGCGGAGTTGATTTGCGGAGTGATCGGCGCGCTTGCGGCAGGTGGAGCTTTGGCGATCTTGACTGCCGGGGGAGGAGCGGCGCGTTTGGTCGCGGTCATGTCGCAGTACGTGGTGAAGATCAGAAACATCATGCCATTTCTCCGCGGTCTTTCGGCCGATCTCGCGAGATCTTCGATATCTCCCGATCAATTGAGTGGGCTCCTGCGTCGCCTGATGAGTCGCAATGTGCCTGAGGCTCGTGTGCGGACGATGAACGAGATCTCTCAATTTGATGGGAGTATGGCGATGGAGGCCGCAGCATGCGCCTTGGACTAATCATACTTTTGGCGGCTTGGGGGCTGCTTGAGGCGGATCCGGCGACCGCCAACTCTCGAAGTCGATGGTGCTGGCGATATGTTGAGTTCGAAAGAATCTCCCCAGAACGGCGGGCAAGGGCTCTGCAGAGCCTGCGCGAAATAGCCGAACTTCGACGGGCGAATCCCTATCACGGCCCTAAACCACAGTACGAAGTGAATCCGAAGCATACAGATCGGCGCAATCCTCGGGCGTCTTCGCTCCCATCGGATGCCGCTGAGCTCTATCGCTATGCCGTTCCATCCGTGGGTGGTGATGGTCGTGTCACCTGGTGGTCCATCGACCAACGAGGCGTCATTCACCGCTTTCAGGGTACGCCAAATGGCCGAGTCCATTGGAACGGCTCAACGGCCTACGAGGGAAGTGTCGAAGGGATTCGTCGGCGCGATATTCCTCAACACATTCAGCGGCGTCTCGAGCTTCAGCATGAATACGATCGTCTCTTACTGCGTAACGGCGCTTCGGCTGAACCGTGGTGAGGTCAATTCACAAAGCAGCGACTTGAAACAGTTTTTGGCCTTCGAGAATTGTGACCGAGCGGGCCTCTTCGTGAGGGGTTGATGTCGATCGCTTCAGCATCAGATTCAGCATCGCTCGTGCCACGCAACGAGCTTCGATGGGACGATAGCGTGCCCAAGCTCCGCGCATCATCCAAGAGAGGGCGGGGCTCAGAGCCTGAGCGAACTTTTCTCCCGGTCGCAGAGCTTGATTCCGTCGGTCTCCGAGCAGAAGAGAGGGGCGAAGAATGATGGTGTGGTAAAACTTCTGCTCGCGAACTGAGGCTTCAGCCTCACCCTTCACTCGATTGTAGAAGATCTTCGAATGGGCGTCGGCGCCCACCGCCGATACCAAGCCGAAATGTTGCACGCCCGCGCGACGAGCTTCGCGTGCGGCCCGATCGACGATCTCAAAGTCGACGGCTCGGAAAGCGGCTTCGGAGCCAGCTTGGGCAATCGTGGTACCAATGGCGCAAAGAACTGTGTCCACCTCGCTCATGAGCGAGACGAGAGAGTCTGTCGTGGACCAATTCGGATCTTCAACAATTTGCAGGCTTGCGGACGCGGGCCTTTGTGGTTGGCGACGAAACGGCGCGCGCGTCGGAAGCTGCCGATCTCCGAGTTGTGCGAGGATCTCACGTCCCACCAAGCCGCTGCCACCCAGAAGTAAAATCACCAGTACCCCGCATCCACGTCGATGATCCCGTTCCCTTCAAGCCGTGCCTGACAACTGATGCGTTCCTCGGCCTCGGCGTTGATCTTGGCTAAGAGGCCTTTTTCGAGTGCGCCGGGTCGGCTCAAGGCGCCCGGGGTCGAGTGAACTCGCAAGCGGCACTTGGAGCAAACGCCATCGCCGCGGCATGAACTCGCGACAGGAAGTCCTAAACTGAGCAGGGTTTGCATTAAACTCTGGCCGGGAGGGCACTCAGGCTCACCATAACGAGTTTGAAGATCAGGTTTGGAGAATCTCAGTCGAGGCATGAGCCAAGACTAACATCGCCGACGAGCTAATGCGAGGGGCTAAGTTTTGCTCCAGGCCGGCGAGAGGCCTAGACTTTTCCGGCGAGGTTATCATGAGCGATACAGTTGAAAAGTTGATTATTATCGGATCGGGTCCTGCGGGCTATACAGCGGCGATTTATTCTTCGCGTGCTCTTTTGCAGCCGTTGATGTTTGAAGGCGAAGAAGCCGGTGGACAGTTGATGATCACCACGGAAGTCGAGAACTACCCGGGTTTTCCGGAGGGCGTAACCGGCCCTGACTTGATGGAGCATTTGCGCAAGCAGGCCGAACGCTTCGGCACACGCCTACAGCGCCAGAACGTCTCGCGCGTTGATTTGAGTTCGCGTCCTTTTAAGGTTTGGGTGGGCGAGAAGCTCTACCAATCGAAGGCACTCATCATCGCGACGGGCGCTTCGGCCAAATACTTGGGGCTCCCGAGTGAAAAGCAGTTTGCGAACAAGGGTGTGTCGGCTTGTGCGACTTGTGACGGCGCATTTTTCCGCAATATGGATGTCGCTGTGATCGGCGGCGGTGATACGGCGATGGAAGAGGCCACCTTCCTCACGCGATTCGCGAAAAAGGTTTATATCATTCATCGTCGCGACTCATTCCGTGCCTCGAAGATCATGGCGGAAAAAGCTCTGAAGAATCCCAAAATCGAAGTGATGTGGAACACGGTCGTGGATGAGATTGTCGGCGACAAGTTCGTCACCGGCGTGAAACTCACCAATACGGTGTCGAAGGCCAAGTCGGATCTCGCGGTGCAGGGCGTTTTCTTGGCGATCGGCCACCAGCCCAACACGAAGTTCTTGAATGGTCAGCTGGAGACCGACGAGCTCGGGTATTTGGTGACCAAAGGCAAGTCGTCGTACACTTCGGTCGAGGGCGTGTTCGCTTGCGGCGATGTGCAAGACCATCACTATCGCCAGGCGATCACGGCGGCGGGCAGCGGTTGTATGTCGGCGATCGATGCCGAGCGCTGGCTCGAGTCCACAGGACAGGGCTGAGCAAGTGTCAAAGAAGATCGACGCCAAGGATTTGGTGAATAAGATTGAACGACTCGCACGCGAGCGTATGGCTCAAGGCGAAGTCGTGGATTTGGCCGCACTTCGAGGGCTGAAAGAAAAGCCCGCGCCCAAATCCGTGCTCGTCATTGAAGACGATGAGACGATGCGGGTGGCGATGAAGCGCATTCTCGAGAGCGAAGGTCTTGAAGTGCGCACGGCAGCCGACGGCACCCAGCTGGGTCAGGCGATCGACGGGCGTGGCATTGATCTCGTCATCCTGGATGTGGGTTTGCCTTGGGTGAATGGTCTGGAGCTGGCGAAGCTGCTCAAAGATCATCCACAGCTGAAGAGTATTCCGCTGGTGTTTGTCAGCGGCAAGACCTCAGAGTTCGACGTGAAGCGTGGGTTCGATGCCGGCTGCGACGATTACATCAAAAAGCCCTTTGACATCGAAAAGGTCAAAAAGACCGTACGCACCTTGCTGAAGCTCAATGGGAGTTGAATCCGGCGAGCCGCTCAGCTAGCGACGGTTAATGAAATTACCAAAAATTAAGAGTGATTTGATGTGATCATCTGGACCCACGAGTGAAAATGAGGATGATCATTGAACTGGATGGAGAGTAAAAATCAGGCTGTCGCTAAGGCACCCTTTTGCACTCCGGCTCAACGAGACGCTCATGTACATCGACGATGGAAGAACGCTAAAACGACTGAGAAATCGACTCCTGGCTTTTGGGCTTGGAATCATTTTTTGTGCAAGCCTCGTCGAGGTTGTGCTGGTCATTTTGGTATCAATTGAGAATCATCGATTCGTTGAAACACTTAAACAGTTGGATCTACCAGATTCGAGGGAAGATTTTTTTCATGTCGTCGTTCTTGGGGAGTCCACCTCTCAAGTGTGGGGCTCCGAGGTTAGTCCGCAGTGGCCCAAGATTCTCGAGGGTCTTCTCAACAGCCGAGCGCGGAATGACCTGGAGTCCAGGGATCAGAGTCGACGTTTTCGCGTGACCAGTATCGCCCAGTCGGGCCACTTTTCCACTCTCCAAGTTGATCGACTTATTCGAGAATTCGAAAGACTCAGGCCAGACGCAGTCATTTCAATGATGGGGATCAATGATTCTCTGGCCGTGCATCGAGTTGAACCGAGCAGCAGCTTTCGAATTCGAAGCCTTCAACTCGCTCAATGGCTCGATATTTTCGTAATATGTCGAGAGTGCAAATCCACCACAACCGTGGAGGAGTACAGGTCCATTGCCAATTCAGTCGACGTGAATTTTAGACAGAAATTTGATCAACTTTTGTCTCATACCAACTCGACTTCAGCGGTAGTTCTTTCGTTGAGCCAACTTGATCAGATCAAGAAAAGCGTTGAGGACGAACTTGTACGAGCACCGCAACTTCTAGCTCCAACGCTGATTTACTCGAGCGAAGTCCTCAGGTCCCGTGTGCTCATCCACTCTTGGAAGCCAAAAAATGATGAAGCACTGGATCCAGAGTCTCGGCGACGGATGGAGAAGGCGCTCCAGATCAGTCGTGATTGGTATCGTAGAGTTCTGGATGAAATCCCGAATCATCCGTTGGCTCTTGTGGGAATCTGTCGACCTCATTGGGGCGCCGAACAGGATACTCTCTGCAGGGATCGAGTTTTTGAACTCGCTCAGAGAGGGGACCAAGTCCCAATTGAGGTCCTCTTTCTCGCCCGAAAACAAGAGGTAGGTTCGGAATCGAGGATCGACCCATTGCTGAGAGCGTATGGGTATAGGGTCGCGGACCAGTCTTCGAATTCGTCGGGTAACAGCTACTTATCGACTCGCGAGTCCTATCAGCGCCTTGCTCATTTTCTACGTAAGGCCGGAGTCATCTATTTTGCGATGCAATACCCAACAGGATCCGTGAATGGCCTCAAGGAGTTGTTTTTTTCCGATCCACCGGAGGGACGAAGGTCCTTCGCTGACGCCTTTTACTCCGATTCTGATCTTCCATGGATGGCAACGGATCCCAAGATTGCCGAGGAATTTCGATTCGTCCGCTATATCAGCAACGCGAACTTTACACAGCTCGTGGCTCGGGAGGGTGAGTCAGCTTTCTTTGTTGATATGTTCGCTCGTCGAACTGGTCTAAACTTTGGACATACGAACTTTAGAGGAAGTCTTGAAATCGCAATCAATGCGCGAAATGCGCTGATGGCTGAGTTGGACTCCCGATCGTCACACCGTGATTCGAGCTTGAAGGACTAGCGCGGCAATCTTCGAGTTGAGGGATACCGATCGGCCTCAGGTGGACTGTCGATCTTTGTAGAGATGCAGATCATGAATTCAATATCATCAATCAGATGTACGGAATGCGAACTCAATATCACATGGATTGAGTTGACGATGGCGGTGTCGCTGAGGGCACTCCGCTCGAAGGACGTTGAACTTTCAACGCTCGCTCCATCCACGGCACGCGAAGTTGTAAGTTCATTCCTGAGGATTCGATTTGCACCTGATTGGGCATTTCGCGATCAAACTCGACGGACTTCGGATCGATGTTGTGGCGTTTGAGAATTCCCTCGAGTTGATCGAGATTCAAATTCGTCGCGAGTCGGCGATTGATGGCGTCCTCGTATTCGCGACAACTGCGCTCGACTTCAGGATCCTGACGAATCGCGGGATCCAGTCTCGCCGCCTTGGCGAGTACGTAGAGTCCATAACTTTGATTGGCCACGCGTTCGATCTCTTCCGTTCGCGAGAGAAGTGATGCAGAAGCTCGGCCGATTTGAGCATAGAATTTAGCCTTCTGAAAGATACCATCTTCGCCGCGAGACATGGACTCGCGCACATCGCGCAGGAGCTCTTGCACGGCTGGATCGCGCAAAGTGACCGCGATGGGTGCCAGCAGGGCCTCAGTTTCGGGAGCCATGGCCGATTCTCCCAAAAGTTGAGTCTCCAAATTTTCGCCGAATTCGCGCGCATCCGCGAAAGCCCGCGAATCGTTGCCGAGCAATCCGCAGACTTGAGTATCTGGATCAGCACGCTCGACAAAGCGTTCAAAGAACAAGGCCTCAACGCGCTTTTGACGATCGGGGTCAGCCGTCTTTGCTGGGGGCTGGGCCGAAGGGGGCGAGGCGGTCTCTGCAGTGGGAGAGACTAGGGCTTCGGAGATTGTGGATGCGGATGATGACCTCGGTACACTCGGTTGAAACAGCTGTCGTCCGATTTGCGAAGGGCCTGGCAGTTTCTGCAGCAGCAGCGCCAGCCCCAAAAAGATCAAAATGCAGATGCCCGCCACAAGCAGGCCCAAAAATTTCCATGCCTTTTGGGCCGTCGTGCGGGACTTTTGTGTCTGCATCAGTCGACCTCAGGGGTGCGCGGGTCCTGCCTTCATTAGGCTGGCGCTTTCATGACTGCGCCAGCACGAGGCTTGATGGTCTGGGCGCACATTCGCCAGCTGAGGGACATCCGTTTTGCACTTGTCATTGGCGATCGGGCACCGCGGATGGAAGTGGCAACCGCTCGGTGGACGAATCGGCGAAGGCACGTCGCCCGTCAAAATGATGCGATCTGTGTTCTTCTTTGGCGTGGGTGTCGGAATCGCCGAAAGCAGAGCTCGCGTGTAGGGATGCGTAGGGTGCTTGTAGAGTTCTTCGCTTTCAGCGATCTCAACCACGCGACCTAAGTACATAACGGCCACGCGGTTGGAGATGTGCTCCACCACCTTCAAATCATGGGCGATGAACAGATAGGTCAGACCCAACTTCTGCTGCAGATCCATCAGCAAGTTGATGACCTGCGCTTGAATCGATACGTCGAGAGCCGATACGGGTTCGTCGCAAACGATGAACTCGGGTTCTACAGCCAAAGCTCGAGCAATGCCGATCCGCTGGCGCTGACCCCCAGAGAACTCATGAGGGTAGCGGTTGATGTGTTCGGGACGTAGACCCACCGTCTCGATGAGCTGCTTCACGCGGTCATCGCGATCCTTTTTCGAGTCGAAGAGTTTGTGGATCTCGAGCGGCTCCGAAATGATCGAGCCCACCGTCATTCGTGGGTTCAGCGATGCATAGGGATCCTGAAAGATGATTTGCATGCGTCGGCGGAGAGCTCGTAGCTCTTCACCCCGCGTCTGTGTGATGTCTTTGCCATCCAACAGAACCTGTCCGCTGGTGGGCTCAATGAGGCGAATCACACATCGGCCCAGTGTTGATTTTCCGCAGCCCGATTCGCCGACCAGGCCGAGCGTCTCGCCTTTGCGAATTTCAAGATTCACGCCGCTCACGGCTTTCACGCTGGCGACTTCGCGACCAAAAAGGCCACCCTTAATGGGGAAGGACTTGACCAAGTCTTTGATCTGAATGAGGGGCTGACTCATGTGTGAGCCTCCTGAGCGCGAACTTCAGTGGCAGGATGGAAGCAGGCCGCAACATGTTTGCCGCTAGGGCCAGTTTGTGCAGCGAGCTTTGGTTCTTGAGCGCGGCAGTCGTCCTGAGCGAACTTACAGCGATCTTGGAAGCGACAGCCTTTGGGCAGCTTGAACATCGAAGGCACGAGACCGGGGATCGTCTCCAAGCGCTCGCGACGGTGTCCCGTCTCAAAATGTGGGATCGAGTTGAGCAAGCCTTGGGTGTATCGATGTTTTGGGCGGTAGAAAATGTCCTCGGCCGTTCCGTACTCGACAATTTTACCGGCGTACATGACGGCGACCTCGTCACAAGTTTCCGCAACGACACCCAAATCATGGGTGATGAGAATCATCGAAGCGTTGAACTCCTTTTGTAACTTGCGGATCAGGTCCAAGATTTGCGCCTGAATGGTCACATCGAGTGCCGTCGTGGGCTCGTCCGCAATCAGCAGTTTGGGATTGCAGGACAGGGCCATGGCGATCATCACGCGTTGGCGCATACCGCCTGAGAGTTGATGAGGGTAATCGTCGACGCGTTTGCCGGCTTCCGGAATACCCACGAGTTGGAGCATCTCAATCGTTTTTTCACGAACCTGGGCTTTGGAGAGATGCGATTGGTGAAGTTCAATGGCTTCGCCGATCTGATTGCCGATTGTGAATACCGGGTTCAGCGAGGTCATGGGCTCTTGAAAAATCATCGCGATATCGTTACCGCGAATCTTCCGCATTTCTTCGTCGCTCAGTTGAAGGAGATTTCGTCCGTTGAACAAAATCTCGCCACCTTCGATTTTTCCCGGGGGATTGGGGATCAGACGCATGATGGACAGCGAGGTCACTGATTTGCCGCAACCTGACTCTCCCACAATGCCAAGGGTTTTACCGGCCTCGACTTTGAAGCTGACGTCGTCGACGGCCAAAAAGTGCCCGTCGTCCGTCTTAAAACCCGTCTTGAGATTTTTGACTTCCAACAAAGTCGACATATTCACCCTCAGTTCAAATCAAGCCAAAAACCAGAACCCGAAACCAGAGCCACAAAATCTAACATTGGCTCACTTGTTCTTCATCTTGGGGTCGAGCGCCTCTCTCAGTGCGTCATTAAACAGATTGAACGCCAAGATCAGTCCAAACATAAACAAAGTTGCCGCCGCCAGATTCCCAAAAAAAGGTCGAGCGAGCTCGTTCTTGGCGTCATCGATCATCAGGCCCCAACTGGGCTGTGAGGGATCAACACCCAAACCCAAATAGCTCAGGATGACTTCGATTTTGATGGCCGCGACAAAGCCCAAGCCGAACTGCACGAAAGCGAGATGAGCCACGTTGGGCAAAATATGGCCAAATATCTTGCGTCCATCTCCCGCACCGATCGCATGGGCGGCCAAAACGTAATCGCGATCTTTGTGCTTCATGAATTCGCCTCGAACCAAGCGAGCGGTCGTCACCCAGCTGGTCAAGCCGACGGCGATGAAGACATTGATGAGGCCGCGACCCAAAACAAAAGTGAGCGCCGGAATGAGCAAAATGTAGGGAACGGAATCGACGACGGTGTAGAGCCAAACCACGGCGGCATCGACTTTCTTGCCAAAGTAGCCCGCTAAGGCTCCCAGTACCACGCCGATGATCAGGGAAAGCGACGAGGCGAGCAAGCCAATCGAGATGGCCGTCGAGGTTCCGTGCACGGCGCGACCCAAAATGTCGCGGCCAAAGATGTCGGTTCCAAAAGGATGTTCCCAGGACATCGGCAAATACTGTTCGCCCTGTCCCGCTTCGGGATAGAGCAAGCCCGTTGCTGAGCCAATGGCGATCAACACATAGACCAAAATGGTGAAGAGCGAGATCACCCCGATTTTATTGCGCTTGAATCGTCGGAAAGCGTCCCACCACAAGGAGTTTTGTTGGACGGTTTGCGGTACGGGCGAGGACGAGGCCAGGCTCATGGGATCTGTAGCTTGTGCGCGCATACCTCACCCCAACTTCACGCGCGGATCGACCGCGCTGTAGAGCAAATCGCTCAGCAAATTGAACAGCATGTAGACCACAGCCGACATCACCGTGAAGGCTTTGATGACCGGGAAGTCCGAGTCGTTCAGAGCCTTGATCATCGTGCCGCCGAGGCCGGGAATGCCGAAAAAGTTCTCGATCAAAACAGAACCCGAGATCAGAACCGGCATTTCAATGACGACGACCGTGATGATGGGGATCATCGCGTTCTTGAGAATGTGTTTGGCGTAGACGTGCTTTTCAGCCAAGCCTTTGGCCCGCGCGGTTCGCGCGTAGTCCTGGAAGGCCTCGTCCATAATGACGGTGCGGAAAATCAAGATATTGGGTCCCAGAGAAAGCACGAACATGATGATCCAAGGGAGTGTGAGGTACTCCCAGCGCCCAGCCCATGAAGGATCCCAACCCGAAATCGGAAACATGCCGCCGCGAAACGCGAGCAGGTATTGAAGAGCCAAGATGTAGACCAATGAGCTGATACTCATGAGTCCCAGGCATGTGACGACGATGCCGCGGTCGAAGAAGGTGCCGCGCCCGTAAACCGAAAAGAGAGCCAACAAAATGCAGAAGATCGTCGAGGCCGCAAAGGCCGGAGCCGTCAGCGAAAGCGTTGCACCGATGCCATCCGTGATCATCGTGGAGATCAACTGTTTGGAGGCCCATGATCGACCGTAATCGAAGGTGGCAATCTGCTTCACAAAATAAACGTATTGGGCGGGTAGGGAGCGATCGAGGCCCAATTCGGCGCGGATCACTTGCACTTGTTCTTCGGTCGCGTGCTTACCGGCATATCGACGAGCCGGATCGCCGCCAAAAACGTTGAACAGCGTGAAGGTCAATATCGTCACACCGAACAAGATGGGGATCATATAGAGAATACGACGAATCGCGTATCCGATCATGCGCCTCCAAGCCGGAGCTGTGATTGAACGAACCGTGTTCTGCTGCCGCTCGATGCTGGTGGTCTGGGTTATGAATCTCTTGCCAGTCGCGCAGCGCTCAGCGGCATCGACCATACATGCTGCGTCGCGATTGTCCTGTCAAACCGAGGCTCTGGGAATTGAATAACTTTATGGTTCTTCCCGGATCCCCGTTTTGAGTCGAACGTGTTCGCGGTCAGATGGATCTACCAAAGCAAGAGGCGCGCTCAAGGCTTCAGCGCGCCCTTTCCGTACTGAATCCTTAAAGCTTTTGGCCCAATTCAGCGCGCTTTTTGGCGTCCACGCGCCAGTATTTCGGATAGTCGTAACCCACTTCGGTCCACTTGAAGTTGTTCAACCAGCCGTGAGTCAGGCGATAGCCCGTACGGTGTGAGATGAAGATCCAGGGGGTTTCGTTGGCCACGATGTCGCGCATTTGGTGGTAGAGAGCTGTGCGCTCGGCCGAATCTTTGAGCTTCAAGGAGCGCTCATAAAGTTTGTCAAACTCGGCATTGGTGAAAACCGAGTCGTTCGGACCGGGGGGAGCATTCTTCGAGTAGAAAAGCTGGAAGAAGTTCTGGGCATCTGGATAATCCGCACCCCATGCAATGCCAAAAAGTTGGGCCTTCTTGGATTTGATCTTCTCTTGGAGCTGAGGCCAAGAGTTGGCGTTGATGTTGATCTTGATGCCAATCGCATCCATTCGCTGGGCGAAGAACTCCGCTTGCTGGCGCGCCGTCGAGTCGCTGCCACCTTCATAGGTGAACTCGAGCTGCTTGCCGTCTTTACTTCGGCCACCCGGGAAGCCCGCCTCAGCAAGTTTGGCTTTTGCCGCTTCGACGCTAAACTGGGTGTGCGGGTTCTTATAGGAATCATCATAGCCTGCGATTCCAGGGGGAATCGGACCCTGAGCGGGGATGCCACGACCGTTGGCGAACTTTTTGATTTGCGTCTCACGGTCGAAGGCCATCGACATGGCCTGGCGGAGAGCCTTGTTTTTACCGAGCATCGGGTCCGTCATGTTGATGCCGATGTAAGTGACATCCAGCGAGGGATCGATGTGCAACTTGATGCCCTTCGCTTGCAGCTCGGGGACCAGCTTGCCGTCCTTAATGGTCGAATCGAAGTTGTCCTTCGGAATGTCGAAGTAGTCGAAGTTGCCCTTGAGACCATTCTGCCATCGCGGCTGATCTTCGATAATTTCGGTGAAGACGAGCTTATCGGCGAAAGGCAATGACTTGCCGGCGTCGGCGAGCAGTCCGGCCTCGGCGTCACCGGGCATGCCTTCAGTCGGATAGGTCGCGGGTCGGTAATTGGGGTTCTTCTGCAACGTGATTTTCGAGTTGCGAACCCAATCCTTATCCGACTTGAGCATGTAGGGGCCTGAGCCGACGGGATTGTTGAGGAATTCTTTGCCGTATTTGGCGACAGCCTCCTTCGGCACAGCTGCCGCAAAGGGCATCGTCAAAACGTTCATCAGCTGATGATACGGGCCGGTGAGCTTCACCACGAGAGTGTGGGAATCCGGCGCCTGGAGGCCCTCGACGGGCGTATCGTAATCGGCCTTTTCCGCCTTAACGGCTGTCGCCCACTCGTTCAGACCTTTGATCTTGCCATCCAAGATCCACCAACCCTCGCTGGTGTTGCGGGGATCGGCCAATCGTTTCCAGCTGTAGATGAAATCGTTGGCTGTGACTTCGCGGCCTTTGCCATCAGGGAAGGCCGGATTGTCATGGAACTTAATGCCCTTTTTGATCTTGAAGGTGAAGGTGAGACCGTCTGCGGAAATCTCCGGCAAGGCCTCGGCCATGGCCGGCTGAACGGCGAAAGGTCGCTTAAGATAGTTGTACTCCACCAAGCCTTCGTAGATCTGCGCGATCACCGTCGCGGAGTACATGTCGTTGGCATTGATCGGGTCCAAGCCTTTGACGTTCGCGCGTATGCCGATATTCAGAGTGTTGTCGTTGGCATCGAATCGCTTTTTGGTACAACCCGTGATCGCCATGGCGATCGCGACCGCGCCGGCCAGCAACACTTGCACGAATGTGGCGGTGTTCCCGCGTGGTCGGAAGGCTTTGTTGGTGGTTTTGATCGCGGACTTGACTGTGTGTTGGGAAGCTCCCGACCAAACTTCAAAGATCTTCATAGTCACCCACCTTACCCTGTCCGTGCTGGCGGTTTAAGCGCCGACGGCCGTACGTTGATTGGCTCGGCCAGCTGAATGCCAGCTGAATGCATTCGCCTTTTGAGCGAAACTCAGGGGTTCGGTCTAGAGTTCTAACCCAATCCTGTCAAAGCTGCGCAGTGCGCCTTTTGGGTCGCGTCGCCGGGAGAGGCTATCAAATGCGTTGAGAGAGCCCTTTGGCTTGATCGAGAATTCTGTCAAATTCTGTAAAGGCACTCATGAGCAAGCTGGGTTCGTGCTCAAGGAGTAGTTCGGTTCGCGCGTAACCGTAGGTACAGGCCACTGAGTGGACTCGGGCGGCCTGAGCGGCCTTCATGTCGGGAATACCGTCACCGACCATCAGTGTCTGGTGCGGTTGAACGCCGGCGATCCGCATGACCTCCTGGAGGGGGAGCGGGTGAGGTTTGCGTTCGCTGTAGGTGTCGGCGCCGACGACCTTGACCCAAGGCAACTCTTTCAGGCCCGGGAACTCGAGGCTTTTGTGAGCTAGCGCCTCATGTTTATTGGTTACGATGGCAATTCGATGATTCTCAGAGAGCCTCTGGAGCTGCTGAATCACCCCCGGGTAGGGACGAGTGGTGTCGAGCACGCGTTTCTCATAAAGCTCGTAGAACTCCTGATCGATTTCTTGAGCGAGTCGCGGATCGGCCAGTTCGCGCGGCAAGCACTTCATCATCAGCGCGCGCAGACCTTCGCCGATGGCGTTGCGGACATGCGCATCGGGAAGTCGTGGGACCCCACGGCGATCGGTCAGCTCGTGGAAGGCGGCGACGATGTCGCCGGCTGAATCCACGAGGGTTCCGTCTAAATCAAAGATGATCAGATGAATCACGTGCGTCGTTTCCCGCTCAGTGCGTGTCGCTCGGACGATCCGGCCAGAGAGACCGCCAATCGGCGACGGGTGACGCCACCATCTGCGGTACCTGGAGGGCCAAAGCTGCTGGCACTTGCACGCGCTCAAGCGCCGTTTCCGAGAGAACCTTGCCCACCGCCTCGATGATCGAGTCGGCATCGAGGTGATGATAGCGGTAGATTTCGCTGGGCCGACCGCACTTAGAGTGCTTGCGCACCGCGAGCGTTTCGTGACGTACACCCAAGATCGAGCCGATGTTGTCGAGCAAACCGGGCTCGCCATCATGCACGCTCACGCAAGGCACCCGACGTCCCGACAGAGTCACCAGCTGTGCAGGATCGCCTTGGCGAAGCGCTTCGATCGACTCGGGTGTCAGATGCAGATCGGCATTGAGGCCGAGGCGCTGGCGCAAAACGGCGTAATCGTCATGGTGAGCCTGCACGCCCAAGAGTAGGTCGGTGCATGTCACCACGATAACATTCGCATAAATGCCTCGACGAAGGAGTGCGTCGCTGGCCTTGAGAGCTTCGGTCGTGAGGCTGCCGAGGGCGAAGATGTTCACCACATTATCGCCGGGCATGTATCCCGCGTAGCCGCGGTAATCGACCAGGTAATAGGCGCCCGCCAGCACATCCTGACGAATGGCTTCGAACATTTCGTCTTCGCCGACTGCAGGAACTTGGGCTTCGTCGATGGCACCGGTTACTTCAAAGCCTGTGGCGTGAAGGATCGCGTGGGGGTCCGTCTTAAAGCGAGCCTGTCGCTTCAAGTATTGAGCGAACATCTTTTGTTCGACACCGCGAGTGACGCCGCGGATGAGCACACCGCTGCGGCCTTCGTTGTCGTAAAAGACGTGGCGGCGAACCGCATCGGATAAGATCCAATCGAGTTCTTGGCAGAAGAAGGGCTCCCAAGTGATTTGGTTGGGAATTTGGAAGTCGGACTTCCAACCATGTTGAGCGCCTTCCGGAGAAAGCGTCACGCCCGACGGCGTACCCACGCAGATGAAGGAAGATTTCCAATACAGATTGTAGAAGTACTGATCGTGGGCTCGCTTGATGAAGAAGTCGTAGACCGTCATCAGCGGCAGAATCGGAATGCCGAGGAACTCGCGAACTTTGCCGTAGGAGCCAACGCAAGACATCACATTGCTTTCGGCGATCTCGAAGCGGATGAAGCGATCCGAATTGTCTTCGCCAGGAACCAAGTCGGGAGCTTTACGATCCTTAACACCCAGTTCGCTTTCGACATCCGCGACGACGGGAGCACCGAAGATTTTGCCGTCCATTGCGGGATTGAGATTGGTCGAGGTGCCGACGTCGGGGGCCATGGTCACGAAGAGTTCAGCCGGCGTTTTCCAGGGCCGCTCATCTGCGGGTAGCGGCTTATCGCCCTCGAGCGAAGAGTTCGCGATCCGCGTGAGCTTCGCAGTTAACTGGCCGAGCATCCACTGCGTGTGCGGGTACTGCGCCATTTTGAGTGAAATTCCCATGCTGACGGGGATTTCGCCGTATTCACGAAGCCGCTGATCGAACATCGCGCGATTGCGGTCGCGCAGAGCATGTTGAGTGAGGATTTCGTTGTACAGTTTGTCGCCGCGTTCTTTGAGGAAGGCCGACTCCGACGTGCCTTCGTCAAAGGGGGCAAACAATCGATCGGAGGGCAAGCCTTGGGCCTCGCGCAATTGATCGACTTCTTCTTGTGTCGGCAGCGACGAGTGGTTTCCTTGAGCGGCCGCGCTGCGAAGGCCCCAGCCTTTGAGGGTGTGGGCGATGATCATAGTGGGTTTGCGCGGATTCTCTTTGGATTTCAGCATGGCTTGCGCCAAGGCGATGATGTCGTGGCCGCCGAGATCGCGCAGGGCCAAAAACAATTCGAGATCCGATACGCCCTTGAGGAATTCCGCCAAGTGAGCATGCGACTTCAGCAGACCTAATCGTAGGGCCGCGACATCTTGTACAAGCAAAAGAGCTTGAAATTCATAATCCTGAAGTTCGTCCTCGAGGAAGCGCTTGAAGACCTCGCCGTGGGCACGACGGAACAGCTCGAGGCGTTTGTGACCGTGTTGAACCTGAATCACGTCCCAACCATTGGCCAGCATGGTTCGCGCGATGCGCTTGTCGTCCGTGCCGCCCATGATGTCTTTGTTGGTGATGCGGTGACCGTCGAGTGATTGACGATTGTAATCGACGATCCAAGTCAGATTGCCGAGTTCGCGCTCAGCAAAGTCGGGAATGGCTTCAAAGAGAGAGCCTTCACGAAATTCTGAGTCGCCGAGCAAACACCAAAAGTGGGCATCGGGCACTTCATAGCCGTGCTCCCGAGCGAAGCGGTAGGCGTGGGCGAGGTAACCGGCATTCACCGGCGGAATGCCAACGGTTCCTGTCGGTAAGAAGCCATGATGATCGGCATCATACGCGGAATGGTAGGACTGAAATACAGGCTCACCATTTTCGGAGAACTTGCGCAGCCCATGCATCGCGAGATCGCGCTCGGCTTGGGTGAACCGAGAGTCGTCGCTGTTCAGAAATAGATTCAATAGATAATTATAGGTGTGATCGACGGGCGCCGCATGGGGCTTATTGGCAATGTAGTCGAAGCCAGTTTTGACCGCCAGGTGGAGTGCACCCATGATGTGCAGAGAAGATGCACAAGCCGCGGGATGGCCGCCGACTTTGGGATCGCCCTTATCTTTCTCACGATTATTCGCAAGCCATATCATCTGTGTGGTCATGTAGTGGACGCGACCCATGATTCGATCGAGCACTTCTTTGGGTGCGCGGATCGGCGACTGCGACAAGTCTTTGCCGGTCGTGGATTTCAAATCTGATGCAGGGGCGCGGGATTCAACGTTACGGGATGCGGGAACGCCTCCGCTGAACGCGGAGTTCTTGGGTTTTGCCACGTGGCCTCCTTCGGGACGGTCGGCAGAACGGGGGGTGAGGCTTTGGGCCTCACACTTCGATCGTGGCGAACGTCGCGGACGGTTTCGGGTTCTTAAGCTCTCTCAACTCTATCGCCTTATCGGCGGTTGGAGTATTTGATCTAATCCAATCGTATGGGGATTCAAGTGTTCGTTCAGTCTATCGCGCCGAGGTGTTTCAAAATGAGTCAACTGGGGTCAGGGACTCAGGCCTCGATGACGAAGTCCCACCGAATTTTGATGGTTCCATCTTCTTCCACGATGCCCGCCGGTGGGTTGGGAAAGGGGGCCGCGGCGCGGAATGCGTCGACGGCGGCCTCGTCCAGATCGCTCACTCCGCTCCGGCTTACCATTTGAACACGCATGAGTGTTCCTTGCGCATCTAAGACAATGATCAGCTTCGTGATTTTATCGCCTTCAACGCTGGCAATCCGACGGCCCTGGCGCAAAGAGCGCTCGAACTTCTCTTTGATCTTCGGCTCCCAGTATTGGCGAAGACGGTCTTTGATGCGGTTGTAATAAGAGTAGTACACAAACTCACGCGTCGAAAGCATGGTCTGCATTCCTGTTTCCACATCCTTGAGGCGATCATCGGTCGCCGAAACCTTTTGCTCGTCGCCGCCGACTTCGGCGCTCTCCCGAGTTGGGTCGGGGACGTGAGGGAGCTTGCGGAAGTTCGGCTGAAACGCCGCCAGCTTGGGGTTCACACTGGGGCGTGCGATGGCGAGATCACCCTGCTCGGATGTGCGGACTTCTTTTTCCGAGCGAGCGGATTCCTTTTGCGTCACGGCTTCAGTTGGTGAAGCGGCTTGCTCACCTTGCGCGCCATTGTTGGGAGCGAGACCTTTGCCTCCAGAGTTTTCAAACTTGGCCACCTTGGAGGCCTTCATTTGCTTGATCACCTTCTGATCATAGGCCGAGAGGAAGCGTGAGTTGGGATCTTTCTCGTTGTTGAGACGCTGTTTTTCGTCGATCTCGACAATTTGTTTGCCGAGGGCCTCGCGCGCGCGCTGCTTTTCGGGCTTTTCAGCCTGAGCGAGTAGAGCTTGAACCTGTTCCGGACTCAGTAACTCCACTTCACTCAAGCGAGGCGGAGGCGGTTCCGTGCGGGGACTCCACAGCCAACCGCTGCCGACCAAAACATGCAGGAAGGCCGAGGCGATCAGCGCGACCCACAACCGACGAGAATCGCGATCCACTCGACTAAAGTCGGAGGACTTTGCCGACTTCCGTTCGGTGGCGGTTTCGTCGTTTTGCTGCGAAGGATCCATCGACATGCAGTGGCCCTTTCTCTCTCTTTCTCATCGGTCGAATTTCGCGAAGACTGGAGTCTGGGAGGCATCGAAATCGTGGCCAGGTCGATTCGTTTCCGCCTAAACTGAAGGGGTGACGATCAATTGTTTTTGCCAGACAGATGTGGGCTTGCGACGCGACCAAAATCAGGACTCATTTCTTTTTGATGAGTCGATCGGCATCTACATGGTGGCGGATGGTATGGGTGGACACCGAGGTGGCGAAGTGGCCTCGGCCCTCGCGGTGCAAACGGTGCGCGAGTTCATCCTCATGTCGCGTGAGCAGAACCGCCGCTATGGGCCGCGCGAACTTTTGGTGCGCGGTTATGAAGAGGCGAGCGCCCGTATTTTTGACAAGAGCCATAATGAAAATCCTGAGCTGCAAGGTATGGGCACGACCTTAGTCTCGGCACTTCGACTCGATACGACTTTGTATTTTGCGAATGTGGGCGACTCGAGAGCTTACTTGTTTGCGCAAGATCGCTTGTTCCAGCTGACCGAGGACCATTCGCTGATCAATGAACAATTGCGTGCAGGTTTGATCACTGAAGAGGACGTCACGCGACTCACGCATCGAAACGTCATCACCCGCAGTGTGGGCTTTGAGCGCGAGGTCCAGGTGGATGTGTTGGAGCGTCCTGTGCAGGCGGGAGACCTCTATCTGATGTGTTCGGATGGACTCTGCGGTCTGATTGATGACAATCTGATGGCGACGATTTTGCGAAAGCATCGAGGCGCCAACGGCCGTTTCGATTTGGAAAAGATCGTGCAAGAGTCGATTGATGAGGCGAAGAAGGCGGGTGGAGATGACAACGTCACCGTCATGGTGATCAGTATCGAGGCATGAAGCACTGCGCTTTGACGGTCTTCGACATCGCGCGCTACGACCAAAGTTCTGTCTGAAAGTGAAACAGTCGGTCTCGAGTTTGTCTCGAAATGTGCCGATCAGTCGGTGTAGGCCCCCAAGTGGGTTGTGAGTTTGAAGTGAGGGAATCCCAGTGAGCCAACGTCCCAACGGCGATGACTCAAATTTGAAGCGCGAAGCGATTTCGACGGTGTCCACACCTTCGGAATGGTCGGATCGCAAGTGCTACACCTTGATGTTGGTTTCCAACCGCAAGGATCGCCCGATTTCCATCACAGTTTCAGCGGGTTGGCTCAAAGCGGTCAGCGTTTTTGTGCTGGTTTTTTCCGTCATTGGAGCAGCGGCCGTTGTGGACTATTTGGGTCTGCTCGGAGCCTCGGTCGAGAATCGTCGACTGGTGGCTGAAAATCGCCGCCTACGCGATCAATTCCAAGTCGTCGAAGGTAAACTCAACACACTCGAAAGCAATTTGGAGCGGGTGCGCGGTTTTGTGACAAAGCTTCGCATGATCACCAATGTGGAGAGCGAAGATCGTTCGTTGAAGTTGGCTTTGAGCTCTCACAACCCGGGTGTTGATAGCGCGGGCGGTGCTGAAACTATGGCCATCGGCCGAGCTCCCGCCTCGATCAACGGTGGAGTTTACGCCGGTTCAGAGACTCCGGTCGCTGAAAGTGATTCGATCTTTTATGCGGCTCCCAAGCCCGATGCAGCTTCAGGTGAAGTTGCGACTCAACAAGCGAAAGATTATGCGACGCTCGCGATTCGGATCGATGCAGCGGTTCAGGAAGTTGGGATCCGCGAGCAAGGTGCTTTGGAGTTGTGGACGTCACTATCCGAGCACCAAAATTTGCTCAGCGCCACTCCCAGTATCAAGCCGACCCGCGGTTGGTTCACGTCGAAGTTTGGTTATCGGATTTCGCCCTTTACGGGTAAGCCGGTGATGCATAACGGCTTGGACGTCGCGGCAGCCCCCGGCTCACCGATCTACTCGCCTGCGGACGGTGTCGTGAGCTTTGCAGGATATGATCCGGGTTACGGTAAACTCGTTTCGGTGGATCATGGTTACGGTGTGGTCACGCGCTATGGCCATACCTCCCAAATTTATGTCGAGGTCGGTCAGAAGGTGAAGCGTCGTGATGTGATCGCGGCCGTGGGAACCACCGGTCGATCGACCGGTCCGCATTTGCACTATGAAGTGCGAATCAACGATGTGCCTGTTGATCCTGCCAACTACATCCTCGACGAGTAAATTCTCGTGATTCTCGCGTACATCATCATTGCGATCGCCTCTGTCAGTCTGGCGGTTCTCCTGTCGCTGCCTTTGATTGGAGCGGGTGCCGCCACTCTGTTCTGGTGGCGAGGTCGTCGCGCATGGGCGGCTCTCGTCATGTTGGGTCTCACGGGGCTATGGGTCTTTGTGCTGTCGACAGCTGTTGTGCAAAAGCGTTCGTACTGCACGCAAATTGTCTCGCGCCTTCTCACCGCCACCAACTTGGCTCAATATGAACAATACTACGGCGAAAAGATCTCTCACATCGCGATCCACCCGCATTTGTGTACTGAAAAGGTCTGTGCGGAACTTGCGATCAGTTTGCAACGGCCCGTTCGCCGAGCCGCTCTTTCTGATGCCGAAACTCGAGGTACATTTTCCGCATTCCCGACCGTGCATGATGCCGCAGGTGATCTGAGTTTTTTGGATGTGGTGAATGTTGCGGATCAGACAGGGTCGTCCTCTTCTTCGCACGAGCTGGTGGTGATGAACTCACGTGTGACCGGAGGCATCGCCGCGTGGATTGATTCCGCGATGTGGCTCCATCGCTTGCCGGGACTTTTGTGGCTTCGCGACTGTGTCGCGGAGAACTGAGGCGTCTGCCGGGCCTTAGAGTTTTGTGCAGTTCTGGATCGCCCAGTAAGTGTAAGCCGAGCCCGTCCACATTTGGACAAGGTGCTGAGTTGTCGGTTTCCAACCTGAACCGCAAGTGATCTGTGTGTTAGTTCCCGAGTTGGGACAGGTGATCACCGGCCAAGTGGCTCCGGCCCAGCCAATCGGCACGCCCGCGAGAGGTCCGATGAGCGGCGCTGACCCAGCATATCAGGGCCAAAAAAAGCCCCGGCACATGGCCAGGGCTTTTGAATTCGGGCTCGCTGCGATTAACGCTTCGAGTACTGGTAGCGCTTACGAGCGCCGGCCATACCGTACTTCTTACGCTCAACCATACGCTGGTCGCGCGTGAGATAACCGGCCTTCTTCAAGGTCGGACGGAGTGTTTCATCAAATGCACAGAGTGCTCGCGAGATCCCCAGGCGAATGGCTCCAGCTTGGCCTGACTCTCCACCACCAGCAACAGTGATGTAAGCGTCGAACTTGCCTTGGTTCGCTGTCGCCATCAGGGGCTGTTGAATCACCATTCGCGAAGTTTTGCGCGAAAGGTAGATGTCCACAGGACGGCCGTTGATTGTGAGCTTGCCTGAGCCAGGCTTCAGGAAGACACGTGCCGCGCTGGTTTTGCGACGGCCTGTTGCATAGTAGAATTTTGCCGCTGACTTAGCTGCCATGTGTGGTCCCCTCAGTTTTTGATCTCAAGCGGTTGCGGTTTCTGAACAGCGTGCGGGTGGCTCGCGCCTTTGTACGCCTTCAGCTTAGTCAGGAGCGACTTCGATAATTTGTTCTTCGGGAGCATGCCGTAGACGGCGTCCTGAATCACAAACGCGGGATCTTTATCGAGCATCTCACGAGCTGTGAGCGACTTGAGTGATCCGAAGAATCGCGAGTGACGGTAGTAGCGCTTCTCGTCGAGCTTGTTGCCCGACATCTGCACCTTTTCCGCGTTAATGACGATTACGAAATCGCCCGCGTCTTGGTTCGGAGTGAACTGCGGCTTGTGCTTACCGCGCAGAACTTTCGCGATCTCTGTCGCGATCCGACCGATGCTCTTATCAGCGGCGTCGACAATCCACCACTGGCGGGGCACTTCGCCCGTCTTCGCTTGCCATGTTCCGTTAGCCAAACCCATGTTTGCTACCTTTGCTTTTCGAGCCGTCACCCTACAGAAGGACCTCGGGATTCTCAATAGTCCCTAAGGCCGCTTCAGAGTGCGGAAGTTTAAGTTCAAGTTTCGCGCTCGAGACTGACACTCGCGGACGAGAATCGCGCGGGCAGCGAAGCTTGAACGGTTCCGGGGGCTCGAGTTGATCCAAATTGTGGAGAAGGATCAGTCGGTCGGTCTGGCGCAAACTTGCCGTGCATGAAGCTCGACGAGACGGTTTCAGTTTATGAGCAGATTCTCAACGGTTCCGACCAATTCCGAATCCCGGCTTGTGGAGGGCGCGAGACGGCGAAAGTTTGCAGGAAACGCAGAGAACTCGAAGGATTAGAGCTTGAGGCATCTCTTGTCAAGTTCAGGGGGGTAATCGACCTGGACCAAGAAGAGGCCTTGGGGCGCAGCCGTATTACCTGCGGCACGGCGGTCTTGAGCCGCCAAGATGTGGGCGATGTCTTCCGGGGGGCGGGTATTCAATTGTAAATCCACCAAGCATCCTACGATGTTGCGGACCATCTGCTTGAGGAAACCCTCGCCCCGGATGGTGAAAATCAAGGTGTCGTTCTCGTCCCGAACCCAATGGGCCTCATCGAGGCGGCGGATTGTGGTTTCCGTGGGGGTGCCGGCGGTCTGGAAGCTCTTAAAGTCGTGCGTGCCCACCAAGATCCGGCTTGCTGCGTTGAGTTGGTCGACGTCGAGGGGCTGGCGAATCCACCAGGTCGTCCGATGTCGGTGGGCGCTGGGGACTCGGCGATTCAGAATGGAGTAGCGGTAGGTCTTCTGTGTGGCGCAGGCAATGGCGTGGAAGTCGTGGGGGGCGAGATAGGCTTGCTTGATGACCAGGGTATCCGGAGTCAGGCACTGCAACGAGTAGCGCAAATCGCGAAAGCGACGCGGATCCTGAGCGGCGTCAAAGTGGGCCACCTGCATGAGGGCGTGCACGCCGGCGTCGGTTCGCGATGAGCCGACGACCGAGAGAGCCTCGCCGAAGAGTTGCCGCACGGCCGCCTCGATCGTTCCCTGCACCGTGGTTTGCGAAGTTTGGCGCTGCCAGCCCGCGTAGTCGGTTCCGTCGTAGGCGAG
This sequence comes from Pseudobdellovibrionaceae bacterium, assembly GCA_947462815.1. Lineage (GTDB taxonomy): Bacteria > Bdellovibrionota > Bdellovibrionia > Bdellovibrionales > JAMPXM01 > UBA2339. The sequence continues at coordinate 40,619 of CANHQR010000002.1, read as the reverse complement.
ATCCAAGCGGACTCGAAAACGGTCTGGTGCGCAGTGGCGGTAGGCTTTGCGCTCAGCGGGGGAATCGTCGTTATCGAGTTCGTGGGCCATAGGCCCTAGAAGTCGAACGATAGGCCGGCCGAGATCAAGTTCGAAGAGATATCGAGGTCCTTTTTCACGCCGATGATCTGTCGATACTGCAGGGTGAGCCACACATGATTGATCCCGTAGTCGGCGTCGAGATGCAGAATCGACGTTGGATCTAGGCCATCGAGGAGGACATTGAGGCCACCGGCGGCGACGGCCGCGGGAGCGCCTCCGTAGCGCGGGGCCTTGGTGTCATCGCGAAGCTCGACAATCGGTGCGTACATGCCGCCGCCCTCGACAAAGGGCACGAAGAGCTGCGTGTCCCAATACTGAAAGCGGTAGAGCAGAGTCGCTTGCAACGGCAGCATGACGAACGTGAAACGCTCGTCAGTTTCTTCATCGATCCGCGCTGGGTTTTTAAAGCGGCCTCTGGCCTGGGCGCTGATGATTCCGACTTCCGCGCGCAAACCCATTCGCCCAATCGAACGGGTGAATGGGTATTCATAATCAAAGCCAATGGCGGGGAGGGTGCTGGAGCTTTTGTAGATCTGTTTGAACGTGAGGCCGTTGTCCGGATTGCGAAGATCGGGAGGGGACAAACCGCCAAAGCGAACTCCCGCGGCACCGACGAATTCGGATTTTTCGACAGGATAATAGAATTCACCTTGGGTGCTGATGCTCATCGGTTTTTCACGCCCACTTTGGCCAGAGAACTCGATGGTCGAGGGCGCACCATGAAGGTGTTGCCCCTCGCGAGTGACGCGTTCGGGTTTGCCGAACGTGCCCAGAGGCTCGTTATCCACGTCGTTCGTGTCGTGATAGTATTCGCCCTCTTCACCAACCGCCTTGGGCCGTTTGAGCATCGGTGCGAGCTGGAGGCCTCCGGGAGGTTCCAAGGGCTCAATCAAGGGCGCGGGTGTCGGCGAGGCCAAGGGATCAGTCCCGGCTGCCGTATCCGCGATGGGCTCAGGGACTGCCTTGGCATCGGTCGCTCCGGGCTCTTCCGCTCCAGGCTGCGGGTATTCGGGTTCGGCGACTTCTTCGGATTCCGACGCGTTGTTGTTTTCGCCATCGGCTTCTGGGGGGGCTTCAGGCGATTCGCTGAGGTTTTCCTCGAGAGCCGCCTCCTCGCTCTGATCGCCTTGCGCATGAACGATCGCGGGTGCACTGAAAAGAGCGAGGCTCGCGATCAAGAGGGTGATCGCCTGTCGCGCGGCGCGGCCCCGACGAAGCCACCACGCCATCAACAGCGCGGCGCTTGTGAACGCCAAGAGCAGCGCCAGCGCGGACCACCATCCGGCGCGGAGGATCCAGCGAGCGAGAGCGGTCGCAGGCGTGAGGGCCGTGCGCACGAGGGGTTTCCAATCGGGATGTCGCTCCAGCGTTCGGGCGAGAGGGGGACTCATTGAGTAATAGATTTGGACCAGAGCGCGGCCCAATGTTGAAGTTTGCAAACGTTGATCGCGGAAATCCCGCAGAAGCTCGACCTCATCGGCCATGTTGCTACCGTGGGCGGCCGTCGCGATGAAGCAACTCGACTGCGAGAGGACGCCGACCACTTCGCCTGGAGTCGCTGTTCGGCAAGTGGTCGAGGCGGGGTTGGTCCCCCGGCTGCAATCGTTGTTATCGGCGGCGGCGGTGAAGTAACCGACATTACCAGCGGCATCCACGACGGCCGCGCGGAAGTAATAAGTTTGTTCGTTCTTGAGAGATTCGATCCGCTTGGGACTGACGCTGAAGCTGGACACATCCGTCGAGTTGATCGGCAAATCGACATAGTTGCTGCCCGAGCCGATGTAGTTAAAGCCGCGATCGTCGAAATAGAAACGAACGAATTTGAATTGGATGTTGTTGCCGCTGGGAAACCCGTTCAGAGCTTCCAGAGACCGCACAAAGGCTTTGGAGTCCCCCGACCCCATCTCGAAATAACAAATACCGATGGCCGAGGTCACTGAGCAGTTGTCGGCGACACTGGTGCCACCCGCAATGGACCCTTGGCCAATCTCACGTCGGATAACAAAATTGACGGTGCGGTAATCATCGCCGGATCCGTCGAGTCGATCGTCGCCGTCGGCCGAAATGCCGATACGAAGTGAGCCCGTCACGCCATCGGCCGTGGGTACACAAAGCGAACCGCTGTCGGAAGCTTTCGCAAACAGACGACTGCAGACATTCTCCCAGGTGAGCTCGATGGTGGCGGTGCTGCCTTTCGCGACACTGCTCGGCGCCGACGCAAGGGTGATCGCATTTTGTCCATCTGCATCCGTGACCACAGGGCGGCCATCGCTCGCGTCGCTCGACATGCTGATTTGCAGGAGCAAGTTGGGGTGAATTCGACGGTTGTTGCAGGCTTGCGACAAGTTATTGCCCGCATCGGGAATGGTGTCGGTGCCGTCGATAAATCGACAAGTGTTACAGGTCTCGGTCGAACTCGTCGTATCGCAGCGTGAGACATCGCCAGCGACGCCGCCATAGATGGTGACCGAAGCGCTGCCGACGCCATCGGCGTTGGAGGCTCGTTGCACGGATGAGATGGTGAGCGCGGCGTGAGCGCCAGACGGCATCATTAAGGCGCTGCCAAGCAAGGAGCTCGAAATCAAAACGATGAGTTTTCGCGCGAGCTGAGATTGTCCTGAGGTGAACTGGGCTTGCGATGTGAGGCGGCTCGTCCAAAATTTACACATGCGTCAATTGGAGCAAAGCCCCCTCCAGATGTCCAGCGTCGTTCACGAACCATTTCTCTTCCAAATGGGGGGATTTAGCCCAGGACTGGATTCAGCCGATGAAGCATGTCATCGTTAAATTCAAGGAGCGAGAGATCTTCTCTCCGCTCAATTCACGGCAACGACCCCAGAGAGATGCAAAGTGGCGATGAGGAACTTGGTCTTGGTGTTGGCGGCGCTATGGGTCGCGAGTGCGTCTCAGTCGCGAACTTGCGATATCGATGATTTACTTGGCCAATGTGAGATGTTTGATTCGCCCGCCGGACATATGGAAGGGCGAGATCAGAGTCTGGTTTTAGGGGATTCGCGTCGAACTCGCGAAGATCGCGCTCGGCTTCAAGAGGCCTGGGGGCGATTGGGTCAACAAGCGATCAGGGGTGCGGCGGCACCAGCGGAGCTCGGCGAGAGCTTCCGTCGATGGCTGATTTCGGAAGCTTCGGTCAGTACGCTGAAGAGTTTGCTCAGCTTGGATGGAAAACGAGAACCCGTCACATTCGAGGTGCCTTGGCCCATCAACGCGGTTGATGCGCGCCTCACCCCGATCACGGCGACGGAGCTTCGCACGAGACTGAACGAAGTTTTAGGGCCGGAGAATCTCAATTCGCTGATGCGGGCTGCAGACTCACACTCCGAGCAGACACAAGTCGTTGAAGAGGGACGCCGTCAGAGTGTGATCGAATTGATGAACGATCGGGCGGCCGCTCGGCGTACGCGAGCGGCAGATCTCATCGAAAGGGCTCGGCAGCGGACCATCGAGACGCTTCGCAACGGTCGAGATTGGGCGACGATCCCAGCCGCTGAGCGAAATTTGCTTCGGCGGCTCGAGACCTTGCGAATTGATTTTGACAACAACATCAATTGCTCCGGAGCTCTGAATCCGGGCGGTAGCTATGATGCAAGTGCGCATCAAGTGAATATGTGTACCCCGACAGCGGCGTTGCCCGACGAATCGATTTTGCTCATTACGGCGCATGAAATGGCGCACGCCATAGATCCTTGCGCTAGCCGTGGTCCCTTGGTCCGCGTCGATGTGCCACGTCTCCGGCAAATGCGAGACTCGATGTCATCACAGCTTCGAGGTGGAGACGGAGTCCTCATCAACTCGCTCACACAATCGACAGGCTACGCTCAAATCTACCCGAACGAGGCGAACAATCCGTTGATTCAGCGCCTCATGCGCGAAGGTGTCCTACGAGTCGAGGAGCGCGGCTTGCAAACGGGCGAGCATCCATTTCGGGCAACCTTGGAATGCATCACTCAGCCGGCAACGGGCGGGTTCCGTCTTGGACCTTGGCAACAGGCTCAAGTCGGTCAAAATCATCATCGTTGTGCGCCGGACACCTTGAATGAGGGATTTTGCGATTGGTTCGCGGCTGAGGTTGTGGGACGAGAGCTGGCGGCGAGACCCGGGCGACCTCGACCCGAGCGAGATTTGGGGGCTTGGCGCCGCGAGGCCGTGGGAGTGTTTCCACTGTTTGCTCGCGATTTGTGTTTTCCAGATCCGACCGATCCGACACCGGAGAATGTTGCGAGTTTGCGACCCGAGCAGTGGGAAGGTCGCAGCCATCCACCCTCTCGATTACGAGTGGAAGCGGTGATTTTTCGCAACCCACGCTTGCGTACTCACTTTGGCTGTCATTCTCGAGGGAATGCCCCCCAATCAGAGCCGCCTCACTGCGAATTCCCTCTCACACGAGGCGAGGCGAGCGGAGCCGAAGTGAATCGTTCCCGCGGACAGGGAACGGCGCCATGAATTGCATGATTTGGAAGAAGTGGAAGAAGTGTGCCGGACTGTGGGGCTTTGGCTTGGCCTCATTCATTTTTTTCAATTTTCCCAGCGCGGCCAGATCCACTGAGCGAGTTGAAGCCGAGATCATTTTTTCCGCTCGAACGACTGAAAGCTATCGCCTGATGCGGGTGACTCAACCGTTGCCGGAGTCCCATCTCTTGGTTCACCGATGGGGAAACAAGGATTTGCAGCGGCAGGTGCTCACGGAGAAGTGGGCCAAAGAACTTCGCGGCGACTTTGAGAGACTTTTGCGAATTTCAACGAGGTCCAAGAAGAGTCTGGTTTCGATCTGCACGGAACCGGTCGAGGTGCGCCGAATGCAAGTGGAGCGATCGCAATCCGGCTGGTTTTGTGATTCAAGTCTCGGTCCCCAAGATCGAGAAGTTTGGCGGAGCACTCTGGCTCGCTTCCGACAAGTTGCGGAGCGAGGTTGGGAGCCAGGCTCGGATGATGAGTTAGGGTCCCCAAAAGCCAAAGTGCCTACAAAAAAGAACTGAGCCTTCTTTTGGGGAAGGCTCGAGGTGGACGCGCACTCTTTCGCTGTCGGCAAGCGACGTACTCACTTGCCTTTGTAAATCGCTTCAGCAATCTGAATTCCGTTGAGGGCTGCACCCTTACGGAGGTTGTCGCTCACCACCCACATCAACCAAGTGGTTTGATCGTTGGGATCTTTGTGGACTCGGCCGACATATACGGGATCTTGCCCAGAGGCAAAAGCCTGCGTGGGATAGTCGCCGCCGTCGCGAGGGAAGAGCTCAACGCCCGCACCGGAGCGCAATGCGCCCTCGACTTCGGCGAGACTCACGCCCGGCGTTTTAAGTTCAACCCAAACCGTCTCCGCGTGAGAATTGAGAGTCGGAACGCGAATCGTGAAAGCCGAAACGTGGAGGCTCGGAAGGCGCATGATCTTGCGGGTCTCTCGCATCACCTTCACTTCTTCGCTGGTGAAGCCGAGCATTTCAGGTTCCTTACTGAAGGAACCGATTTGTGGCACGCAATCAAAGGCGATCGGCTTGGCGAAGGTCTTTCCCTTCACAGGCTGCTCACCTTCCAAAGCGACTTTAGTTTGATCGATCAGTTCTTCGATACCGTTGCGACCGGCGCCGCTCACGCTTTGGTAGCTCGAGACCCGTACCGAAGCGAGACCGAATTTGTCCTCGAGGGGTTTGAGCGCGACGACCAACTGGATGGTGGAGCAGTTGGGGTTCGCAATGATGCGCGCGGCACTGCCCGGTCGCTCACCGAGTTTGAGTCGGGGCAGCAAATCCCCGTTAACCTCGGGCACAATCAGATCTGTGTTCGCGTCCATACGAAATGCTGCGGAATTGTCGATGGCGAAGGCTCCGGCCTTGACCGCCTGCGGGGACCATTCCGCCGAAATATCGTCTCCCGAAGAGAAAAACACGATGTCGAGACCATCAAAGCAACCGGCTCCAAGTGTTTGCACTTCCCACTCGCGGTTCGCACACTTCTTCTTGAGTCCCTTGGAAGCGTCACTCGCAAACAGCCGCAGTTCGCTGAAGTGGTAATCTCGTTCTTCGATCAAATTCAAAAATGTTTCGCCGACGACACCTGTTGCGCCGACGACGCCCAAGCGGGGCGCGTTTTCTTGCCAAGCCATGAGAACTCCAAATGTCAGTGTTGAGATGAATCTTGAGAGGGATCGATGAGCTCGTGAAGGTCATCCCCGTCCGAAGCCGCTCCCGCTTCGGCGGGGCGACGTTTAGGCGTGCGACCAAGGCCCAAAACGCCGAAGACGGCTCCGAGAACCGCGTAGGTCATAAAGAGCAAGAACAACATCACTTCCGGCCGGATCGCGATGATGGCGAACAGTCCGACGCCGAGTACGAGGTACCAAAACGGCAAACGTTCCCGGAAATCCATGTCCTTGAAACTTCGGTAGCGGAAGTTGGATACCATCACAAATGAGAGGAGCACCGTCATCGTCAGCAGGAGCACGCTCTGTTGGGGATCCCAGCCCAGATCGCGCCACGCGAGCACGGAGCTGGCCACGATTCCCGCCGCCATAGGGATAGGGAGACCTTGGAAGTAGCCCTTCTCAATGGTGTGGGCTTGCACGTTGAAGCGCGCCAAACGAAGTGCGCCGCAAGCCGTAAATAGAAAACTCACGAGCCATCCCAGCCGACCAAAAGGTTGCAAGGCCCAAAGGTAAAGTAAGACCCCCGGAGCGACGCCGAAACTCACCACGTCGCAGAGAGAATCGTACTCGGCACCAAACTTCGACGTCGAATGAGTGAGTCGAGCGACGCGGCCATCGAGCAGATCAAAAACGGCAGCGCCAACGATCGCGTAAGCCGCCCAAATATATTCGCCGCGGATCGCATAAATCAGCGCGAAGAATCCAAAGAACATGTTCAGCGTGGTGATCAGATTGGGCAGAACATAGATGTGAATGCCGGTTCGACGCCGAAGGGCTCGGGCATGACTGAACCCGCCTGAATCGTTCTGCCTCTGAGAGCTGTCGTTCATAGGACTAAGCCGCCGTAGATGTAAAACAAGGCCGTGAGGCCAAGTGCGCTGAGAACAGGACAAGTGAGGTTATCGTCGAGTTTACCGATCGGCACAAGCTCGGTGGCGGCGGCGATGAGTCCCGACACTGGGGCGACTATAAAAATTCGCTCCAGCATCAGCCCATTGAGATAATAATACACGCTCGCGATGAGAGTGCAGGCCAGGAAGGCGGCGAGAGTCCCTTGTAGGGTTTTGTTGCCGAGAAGTTTGTCGCGGCCAAATCGTATTCCGAAGTAGCTCGCGACCGGATCGCCGATCGCGAGAAACAATAAACTGAGCGTGATGATGTGCCGGTCAAAGAAGGCCAACAGTATAGCGGCACCGAACAGCAGGTAGCTGAGCCCTGACATCCGCTGAGCTTCGTGCTGACGCATGAGCGGACCAAAGACTTTGAGCGTGGCGGCGTTGAGCGCCGGTCGCGTTTTGCGCAGGTAATCGAGAGGAAAGAAAAACGCCATGAGGCCGCCGAGAATCCACCAGCTCATTTTCGGTCCGAAGTAGTGGAAGATGCCCAGCATGATGATGATGCCGGAAAAGTGCCAAATCTTTCTCGGCCAATGCATGTCGGCTTTACCGCGCAGTTTCGCCGACGGAATTGGGGCTCCGTAGTGGGCCTGTCCTGAAGGGCTCAGCGGCGGCGAATTCGGCGACAAGTTTTGCTCCTTGGGGCTGAGGCTCGCATGCGAGCCAAAAACCTGAAATCCCTAGGGTTTTCTAAAAACCTCAGCGAGACTTGTCCAGTCCGAAGACACTTGGGCGGCCCCGCGTCTGAAGTGGCGATTTCACCTTCGACAAAAAGCTTCGAATTTCCAGAGGCTTAGACGGGGGCTGGCTCGACCAGAAATAGGGTTACAAAGTTCCTGAATTGCATCTTTCTAAAGCAAGGAGACCCGAAGGAGGGCTCTCGGCCCATGATGAATCGCAAGTGCTTGGCGCGAAAACTCCAATTGGCCCTAGGATTTCAAGGCGGACTGGCCATTGTCGGCAGCGCTTTGTTGGTGTTCGGCCTTTGGGTTTGGGGCAGCGAGGCCGTGGCGGCGCCGGCGAACTCCGGGACCTCCCGATGGGCTGCGCCAAAGCCGTCGACAGCTCGACGCAACCAAGACCGGAATTGGTTGCGTGACCTCAGCGTCGAGCGGGATGAAGAGATTCGCGACCTCGAATGGGTCCTACGCCCTGTGGAAGGCCCTTCTTTGCATGGTCGCATCTTCACGGATGCTCTCAATCAAGAGTTCAAGACCCGCTATGAAGAGCGATTTGGCCGCACCGAGATCGAGCGCGTCGCACTCGCTCCGAATCGCTTCACTTACTACAACGACGTTTACGGCTTTCGAGGCACGCCCGAAGAAGTGACGCAGGAGAGGCGCCGATTCGCCGAGTTCATGATGCGACGTTTGGCGGAGTGGCATTTTGAAAACTACGCCAAGAATGATCCAAAGGTCCGCCCGGTTTGGGAGGCCAAGGAGAAAATCTCCAACTTGAAAGTTGAAGTTGCGAGCTTCCGAATCGATGCGCGCTACTCGCTGAGCGGCAACGTGTTAGATGTGAATATGGTCAATCCATGGGTGAAGTCGCATCTGACCTTGGAGATGGATCCCAACTCGATGGGCCCTGGGCCGGTGCGCGAGAGCATTTGGACGGTGGTGAAACCCATTCATGATCGTTACACCGTTGAGGCCCGATGGCGCGTGAGCGACGGCATCGTCAGTATCATACAGCATCGGCCGGTGCAGTTGGGGCGCTTTGGCGGATGGCATGCTTCGTTGACCACGTCGGCCGCGGTCAAAGACGGCGGCACTTCAACGCGAGAGACCCTTTGGTTGGCGGGAGTGGGTCGTGGGTTCTGATTCAACTCGAAGTGCTCCCGGCCCGGATGAAGTCCCGTCGACAGCTTAGGGGAGTGCTCTCTCGACTCTGATTTCGAAACTGAGCCGCGAGGCCTCCACCTTAAGTAAATTCTGCTCGGGATTCAGTGAGATGTAGTCGGAGCCCACGCTCTCAAAGATCGTCGCTTCAAATCCATTGCTTTGGTTGTGAATGGACTTCACATCCCCGGCGCAGGCGCCAAACACAAAGCGCAGCTGTCGAACTTGCGGTCCGAGAGTGAGGCGAGAGGAGGTCTCGTTCGCCATCGGGCACGGCAGTTCGATTTCAGCCATGACATCATTCTGAATGTTGGCCACGACTGCGGCGGGCGCTCGCCCCCCAGCCTCTCCCCCGGGTGCTCCACGGGCTGAAAGCTCGCTGGCCAACCGGCGGTCAGAGGCATGGCCTGTGCCTTGTGCGAGCTGAATTTGCTGAATCGGCAGAGGTCCACCCAGACGATCTGTCTGCGGGCCTCGTGTGAGGCTCCAGAAATTAAACACGACCAATGAAAATACCAAGACACTCCATGCGATGAGGCCCTGCATCTGCAGATTGGTTTTGATTTGGGCAATCGGCTTCGACAATGAGACCCCTCGGGCACGCGCATGGAGCGCAGTCCCCGAGTCTCTTTTCGGCAGTTGCGGGAGCGAATTTCAGAGGGCGAGGGTGGAGAATTTCTCTGGCTAGGGCCTCGACCATCGTCGAAGGTTTGAGCTCAGCGAACTGAAACTCACTTCTTCTTTGATCCTTTTGGATCCAACATGCGAGCCGCGGTCTTGGATGGACTTTGCGGCACGGTCATCGAGCGAAGCAGGTTTTGAACTTTTGTGGCCTCGCCGATTTGGATGTTGGCGTCTCGAATTCGCTCCACGATTTCCTTGGCTTTAGGATTTGAGCCGAGGTCCGGACGTAGTTCTGCCATCATGTTTTCCAAGAGCACGACGTAGGTCGCGATTCGGCGGGGGCCGTCTTTCGCTTTCAATTCTTCAATCGCCTCGGTCGCCAGCTCGGAGAGCACGCGCTCCACCGCATTGAGCTCCATGAGCTCGCGGCGAATTCTCGTGAAAAGGTTGGCGCGCGCGCCGTCTTGATTGGGACGCGAGAGCACAACACGCATGGCGGCTTTGAGCTCCTCGAGAGCTTCGGGCTCAACGCCGATCGAGCCATCATCCGAGTCCTCTTGACGGGATTGAATCACCTGCGCTCGTTTGATTTTTGTTTTGATGATTTCGCTGATTTCGTCGGAGCTTTTGAGCAAGAGTTGGGTGGAGTCGAACTCGACATTGGTCCAGGCCGCCGGGCTGGCCAACAGAATGGTTAAGGTGAGCAAGGCACGTTGGATCCCGATGAAACGAAACGCCGAACGCAAAGTTTTCGATGGCTTCGAATTTTCGTTCGGGGTCGCCGCTTTTACTTTCAGGCTCATGTTCCAGTCCTCTCGTTTCGCGTCTCCGCACGTCTTTGGGCGTCGCAAATCCAACGTTCGGCCAAGGGGAAAAGGTCCCCATGAGTCGACATTTTACCTGAGGTCACCCAGCTTCCCAAGAGGCGTTTTGCGTCACCTTGTGAGCCGATTCAGCCGGGTCTCTCAATCGATTTAGGACACCGCAATCCCGAGAATTCGACTTAACCTCATCTCAATCGCGTGTCAGACTCTTTGAGCAATCCAGAGGAGGCCGCTGTGAAATCCGTGCTCGCTAAACTGCCAGTTTTTGTTACCGCTCTCATGACCCTGTTGTCGATGTCCGGCTGTGCGCCTTCTGCACAACAGCTCAAGTCGACGATGGAAAACAATCCGGACATTCTCTATGCGACCATGCGCAAAGATCCGGCTCGCTTCATGCGGGAGATCAATGAACTGGTGGGCTTGGCTCGTGCTCAAGAAGAGCAAATGGCCTTCGAGGAAAGTTTTAAGAATCCTCGCACACCGGAAGTTCAGGCGGGGCGGGGTTTTGAAGGCTCGCCCACGGGGCCCATCACGGTGATTGAATACTCGGACTTTCAGTGCCCCTATTGCCGCAAGGGATACAATACGATGAAAGACCTGCTCGAGGAATACCCGGGGCAGATTCGCTTGGTCTTTAAGAACTTTCCGATCGAGCGCATTCATCCCCAGGCTATGAAGCTATCGAAAACCTATGAGGCGCTGGTGAAGAAAGACATGAAGAAGGCGGCGCTGTTTAAGTCGCAGGTGTTCTCGCGTCAGGCTGATTTCAACCCGACAGCAGATGAGGCCAAAGCCAAATCCGATGAAGAGTTCAATCGCAAGTACAACGCGCGCGTGAACAAACTGGTCGACTCCATGGTGAAGGATTTGGGTTTTGATGCTGGCGAGATCAATCGTCTCGCGGCCTCGCCGGAAGTGGCCGCGATCATTGCGGCCGATCAACGCGAAGCTCAAGAATTCGGGTTCACGGGCACGCCCGGCTATTTGGTGGATGGCATTGCCGTGCGGGGTGCCTACGAATTGGATACCTTTAAGTCTATTATCGATCGACGCATGAAAGATAAGAGCGGCAAAAAGTAAACTCATCCCGTAGGCTTCGGCTGGGTTTGATTTAGGGGGCTTTAGCCCCCTTTTTTTTTGCCCGGCGAGGGCGCGGCATGGACAAGGCGAGGCGCCGAGGCTAAGAGCTAGAGCATGTCATTTTCAGATTCATCCCAACCGGCGGCGCCCGGGGGCTGTGGAACACCGATTTCGTCAAAACCGTATGGGGCAAATGTCGATACGGCAAAAGCCGACGCAACCTATCCGGCAGGTCCCACAAACTCAACCGCCTCCGCTTCGGGTCCCAAGCCGTCTTGGCTCAAAGTTCGCGCTCCGGGTGGCGAAAACTACGTTCGAATTCGCGAAATGTTGGGCGAGCTCAAACTCGCAACGGTCTGCCAAGAGGCGCGCTGCCCGAATATCGGCGAATGCTGGAATGGCGGGACCGCCACATTCATGCTGATGGGTGAAGTCTGCACACGAGGCTGCCGCTTTTGTGCAGTGAAGACGGGTAACCCAAGGGGACGCATCGACAACGATGAGCCTGAAAAAGTTGGCTATGCCATTGCGAAAATGGGCCTCGAATATGTGGTGATTACTTCGGTGGACCGGGACGATCTTCCCGATCAAGGTGCCGGTCACTTTGCGCGCACCATTCGCACCATTCGCGCCGGCGATCCGCATCTGATCATCGAGGTTTTGACGCCAGATTTCCGCGGACAACGCGAGTTGATTCAGTTGATCGTTGAGGCGAAGCCGCATGTGTTCGCACAAAACATCGAAACCGTCGAACGACTCACGCGACGCGTGCGCGACCCACGTGCTGGCTATCGCCAGACGCTGGGAGTTTTGCAGACGGTGAAGGAAATCGATCCCACTCGATTTACGAAATCTTCGATCATGTTGGGCTTGGGCGAGGCCGACGAGGAAGTTGTTCAGACTTTACGCGACTTGCGATCGGTCGGATGCGATGTGGTGACGTTCGGGCAGTATTTGCAGCCCACGAAACGGCACCTCAAAGTCGAAAGCTTTGTGACGCCCGAAAAGTTTGCCGAGTGGGAAACAACGGCTCGTGATCTCGGCTTCTTGTATGTGGCGAGCGGACCCCTGGTGCGAAGTTCGTACCGTGCGGGTGAGTTCTTCATGAAGGGTATGATTGAAAAGGGCCTATCGCCCGAACAAGTTCGACGAAACTAATTTCACAGGGGAGACGTCATGGCGACAAAGAATGTGCAGCTGCCTGAACTCGGTGAGGGCGTGACGGAAGGTGAACTCGTCAAATGGTTGGTCAAAGTCGGCGATCAAGTTAAGCCGGATCAAGCCGTTGCCGAAATGATGACGGATAAAGCAACAGTGGAAGTTCCCTCGCCCGTCGGCGGCGTGGTCAAAGAGATCCTCAAAAAAGAAGGCGACGTCGTTGAAGTCGGAATGGCGATGTTAACCCTAGAGACAGACACTGCGGCAGGTGCTTCCGCAACTCTGACGAGCGCGCCCAAGTCGGCGCCGGCCGTCGCGCCAGCCGCGATGATGGCGGCACCGGCAAACACGGCCAAAGCACCGGCGGCGGCAGCGCCCGCGATGGCAGGCATGGACGTTGTGCCTCCGGCGATGGACGCCAAAGTTCTCGCGACGCCGGCCACGCGCCGCATGGCTCGTGAAATGGGAGTGAATCTCAATCAGGTGAGAGGCACAGGCTTGGCAGGTCGAGTGACACGCGAAGATGTTTTGGCTGTTCAAGGCGGAACCGGAGCGGTGGCCGCTGGTGTGCCGATGGTGGCGAAGGCCTCGATTCCGCGCCCGGCCTATCAGGGACCCGCGGGCGCCGCCGAGGAGCGCGTAGCCCTCAAAGGCATTCGCAAGAAGATCGCTGAGAACATGCAGATGGCCAAGCATGTGGTACCGCATTTCACATTGATGGATGAAGCCAATGTGACGGCCTTGGTCGCCATGCGCGAAGAGTTGAAAGCGGCGGGCGAAAAGGCGGGCACCAAGATTACCTATTTGCCCTTCGTCATGAAGGCCTTGATGGCGACCATCCGTGAATTCCCGATGTTCAATGCTTCGATCGATGATGCGGCTCAGGAGATTGTCTACAAGAAGTACTTCAATTTGGGCTTTGCAGCTGACACGCCGAACGGCTTGTTGGTTCCGGTGATCAAGAACGCCGACCAGAAGACGGTTCTCGAGCTCTCGCGCGAGATCATCGATTTGGCCAAGCGCGCTCGCGATGGAAAGCTCGCGCTCGATGAAATGAAGGGTGCGACGATCACCATCACCAATATCGGCTCGGTCGGTGGTCAGTACGCAACGCCCATCATCAACCATCCTGAGGTCGCGATTCTGGGTATGTACAAGATCCAAGAGAAGCCGGTCATCAAACGCGATGCCTCGGGTGCGATGAGCCTAGACTCGATCAAGACGATGAACTTCACCATCACCGCCGACCATCGTTTGATCGATGGAGCCGTCGCGGCGAATTTCCTAAAAGCCTTTATCACGCGCATCGAGAATCCCGGCGTTCTGATGCTCGACATGATGTGAGAGGTGCGAGATGGCGATGAACTTTGATGTGGTGGTGATCGGTGCAGGACCTGGCGGTTACGTATGCGCGATTCGCTCGGCGCAGATGGGTTTAAAGACGGCGATTGTGGAGCGCGAGTACATGGGTGGCGTTTGTTTGAACGTCGGCTGTATTCCCTCCAAAGCTTTGATCACCGCAGGGCACTTTCTCCATAAGATGCAACATAACGCTGCGGAGATGGGGTTGCAGGTTCCCGGCGAAGTGGGCGTCGATCTTGGACAGATGCAGAAGTGGAAGAAGTCGGTATGTGATCGTATGGCCGGCGGCGTGGAGCAACTTCTGAAAGGCAACAGTGTCACCATTTTGAAGGGCGAGGCCTCCTTCAAATCCGCAACCGAAATTACCGTGAAGTCATCGACCGGAACGGAGTCGGTCGTCGCCAAGAATTTTGTCATCGCGACAGGCTCGCGTCCGATTGAGATTCCGGGCTTTGCATTCGACGAAAAGCTGGTGCTGTCGTCGACGGGTGGCCTAGCGCAAACTGAAAAGCTCAAGTCCTTGGTGGTCATCGGTGGCGGCTACATTGGTTTAGAAATTGGTTCGATGTTGGCGAACTTTGGAACCAAGGTGACCGTTGTCGAAGCGAATAAAGGCTTACTGGTTGGACTTGCGGACGCCGAATGCGTGCAAGTCGTGCAGCGAAAACTGAAAAAGTCGGGTGTTGACGTTCTGCTCGAAGCCAAAGCCAAGGGATGGAAGAAGGACGGTAGCGGTGTCGCAGTCACTGTTGAGGTCGGGGGCAAAGAGCAAGTTCTCAAAGCTGACAAAGTGTTAGTGACCGTGGGTCGTCGTCCGAATTCAGATCAGGCGAACCTCAAGGGCATTGGCCTAGCCATCGATGAAAAGGGCTTTGTTAAAGTGAACGCTCAACGTCGCACGAATATTTCGAATATTTTTGCGATCGGCGATGTCGCTTGCCAGCCGATGTTGGCTCACAAGGCCTCACATGAAGGTGTGATGGTGGCCGAGATCATGGCGGGTCAAAAGCGAGCCTATGAAGTCAAAACTGTGCCGTCGGTGATCTTTGTGGATCCTGAAATTGCGGCGGCGGGAATGACCGAGGAAGAAGCGAAGGCAGCGGGTTACGCCGATCTCAAAATCAGCAAGTTCCCCTTCGCAGCCAACGGAAGAGCGGTTTCACTGATGGAGACCGATGGCTTTGTGAAAATCATCGCCGATGCGAAGACCCACATTGTGCTCGGGGTACATATCGTTGGTCCGGAGGCCTCGAACTTGATTTCGGAAGCGGCCCTCGCTGTTGAGATGGGTGCGCGGCTCGAAGACCTCGCATTGACCATCCATCCGCATCCGACTTTGGGTGAAACCATGATGGAGGCCGCCGAGGCGACCTTGGGCCATGCCATTCATATCATTCAAAAACCTTTGGGTGCGAAAACAGGTGCGCCTCGGGCCCATGCTTAATGTCGTCGACTGGGGCCTCGTCGATTACCGCGAGGCCCTTACGAGACAAGAAGACTTGGTGGATCGTGTCGCTCGGGAACAGGCTCACGAGACGCTGGTTTTTTGCTCACATCCACCGATCGTGACTCTCGGCCGTGGAACTAAGCCCGGTGACGTGTTTGGTTGGTCGGGCGATGTTCTGGAAGTTTCGCGCGGCGGACGAGCCACCTATCATGGTCCGTCGCAAATTGTGGTGTATCCGATTTTAGATTTGAATTCGCGCGGCCGCGATCTTCACCTGCATTTCCGCAGAATGGAGCAAGCTCTGCTCGCCACGGTTCAGCACTTTGGGATTTCGTCGGCCACGGGCCGTAGTCCTCAGGTCGAGGACGGAGCCGATGATGCGGTTGAGGCCACTGGCGTTTGGGTAGGATCACGAAAGCTCGCGTCGATAGGTGTCGCGGTTCGAAAATGGGTGAGCTACCACGGCTTAGCCTTGAATGTTGAAGATGATCCCCGGGCTTTCGTCGGTTTAAAGCCATGTGGTTTTGCGCCCGGCACGGCGACTTCAATGCAAGAAGTCCTTCAACATCAGGTCCTTCAACAACAGGCCCTTGCGCAACAGCCTCGCATTGCGCCGTCAGTGGTCGGTGAGTTGCGAAGAGATTTGGTTCGCGATCGCTTGGAGTACGAGTTGCGCCGAGTTTTTGAAAGCTAGTCGCTCATCGCAATCGCGCCGCTCATCCTCTTCGATGGTTTCGCCTCGACTTCCGTCGCGTGTGTCGTGTTGCCATTCAAATACGGCGCAAAAATCAGTCACAATGAAGCCTATGTGTGGGTCGAATACGGCATCTCGTGAGCAGGGGAATTTTTCAGAACAACGGCATCAAAATTTGCAGCCAACGTTCAGCCGGGTCACTTGTGGAACCGGGTCGCTTTGGCTCTCACTCATGCTGCTGTGTATGCTTGGGTTCGACGCGCCTGCCGGAGCGGCGAGCCCAAACGATCAAGATGTTTTCGATCTCCCACAAGCGGTCGCGATTCAAGGCCGCGAAAATGTCATCGATCAAAGTCTTGCGCTGAATGTCGGGCACATACCCACAGACTCTTTCAATCGGGGCTTTCCGATCTCTTTAGCCTACACCTATTACTTCAAGCCCTATCTCGGTTGGGAAGTGGTGCATTTTGCTTACAACTTCAATCAAGAAACCAAATTGAAAAACGACTTCTTGGCCTTGAATGTGGCCGTTGAAAACATCGGCTTCGGTGGGGTTTTGGACTACCCTAAGAATATCATCTCATCGGGTTTGGTTTACACACCCCTGTATTCCAAAAGCTTACTGTTCAATCGCACGTTGGTCTTCAGTGAAACCTCTCTCTATGCCGGCGTCGGAAGTTTAGTTCTCAACCGAGTTGGGCACACGCCAATGCTGGCGCTTGGAATTCAAGGTCGTCTCTATCTTTCGCCGAAGTCTGCTTTTCGTTGGTATTTGCGTGAGTACATTTTCAAGGATCTGAACTTGGGCGTCACCTTGATGACGGATTTGGGAATCGGATTCGAACTTCAGTTTGATCTTTTTGGCGGAGGCCGATCGGCGGCTGAAGAGGTTGAGTGATGCAAAGACGGACTCAGTGGGCTAGGTCGAAGGTCGCGCGGGCCGCGCTCGGCATGAGCTTGATCACTCTTGTCCTCGTGCCAACACGTTCTCAGACGGTGGAGATCGCACTGCCGAAGCTTGAAGTTCGGCTTGCCGATCGCAGTCCCATTTTTTTGCCCAAGACTTGGTTCAAGAGTTACCTGGATCTCCTGAAGCAAAAGCCCGAGGAGGCTTTTGCGATGAGCGCCCCGGATGTGGAAGAGTCGAGTGCGCTTAAGGATGAGCTAGAAATTGCCGCTGCGATCGGGTTGGTTCAAGTCGACAAGCCCCTCACCGCAGGTCTCATCCTCTTGGCGGTCGCCGAGCGAAGTGTCGGAACTTCCCAGGGCTTATGGGCTTTGACTGAATTGCATCGAATCGCCCAGAGCTACGAAATTGACGAGGATGCGCTTGAGGCCTTTGCCTACGAGTTTGATGGTTTGGTCGACCCTGTTCATGAAAGATCCATGCTGGCATGGTTCCGCGGCCGCGCGCTCATGCGGCGAGGCTATCAGGAATGGGCCAATCGTGAATTCCAGAATGTTCATACCGATTCAGTTTGGCATGCCGATCGAATATTTGAGCGTTCGACCGAACGTTTGGCGGACGGACGAGCGGAAGAAAGCGAAGCCTTGTTGCAAGAAATTCTGCGCAGGGGAGTTCTGCGTGAGCCTACGCGACGCTTTGCCGAACTGAATCGGGCGAGGCTTCTCTTTGAGCGTGGTGAACTATCCGCTGTTTTAGAGACAGTTCGCAAGCTGGATTTGCCGACGCGCGAGCGAGCCCGTGTGCTTCTCGAGATCGCTTGGATTCGGTACTACATGCGCGATTATGGTCGGGCGCTCGGAGTCCTCGAAGTGTTGCGATCCCCCTTCTATGGCTTACTGAAGTCGCCCGAGGCGGATCTCTTGAAGATGGTGATTCAGCGCGACCTCTGCCGCTATGATTTGGTGAAAGAATCGGCGCAAGATTTTCGTCGCGAGTATGGCGCTGTCTTTCAGCATATTGAGTCGCGCCGGCCTCTCGATCTCAATGCCGACCTCAAACAGTTGGCGTTACAGGCTCGACTTCTGCAAAAGCGCGCGATGTTGATTCATCACTATCGAGTCGAGCGGCGAGATCTGCAAGACTCGCGAAAATTCGCATTTAAATTCGCCGATCAGATTTTGGAGAAAATGTTCTATGAGAGTCTTGAAAGAGAACGGCGTCTCGAGGGCGATCTTTCGCTCCAGATACCCCTCGAGGCAGAGCGCGTCGCAAATCGCTTGCTCAATTTTAGAAACCAAGTCACCTACCTCGAGTATGAAGCCTCGATTCGGCCCCTGCGAACGGACTTAACCTTTGGCGCTGATTACATGCCGCCGGTGAAATCCAAGACCCGATTCGAGCGTCTATTCTGGCCGATCACGTCTGAGGCATGGTGGGACGAGCTGGAAGACTATCAAGTTCTTTTGCGTGGTCGTTGTGCTGAGCCTCTACCTGTGGACGTCCAAGAGAGTGGTGACGAGGGAGTCGAAGATGTTGCCGAGTGATCTCGCACCGCTTCAGTTTTTCTGGCGAATTGTGATCACTGTGATCACGTTGATGAGTCTCAGTTTCTCGCAAGTTTTAGCTGAAGAGACGCTCGATGACGAAGAGTCAGCCCCCGTGCTGACCCGACGACCTGGGCAGATTGAGGCGAGTGCCAGCAGCGCGGGGAGCGCCGATACCCAGGCCTTGGAAGATCAGTTGCGTCAAGTGACCTCAAGGTTGTCGGTGACGGAATCGGAGATCAAACGCATCAAGGATGTGGAGTTCCTGCCCGAGCTGTATATGTCCCTCGCGGACCTGCATTTGCAGCGGGCCCGAATGATGTATTTGATCAAAGTGGGTCAAAATAAGAACACTCCGATTGCGGAGTTGGATTTTACCGCCGAGAAGCGACCCAAGCTTGAGGCCATCGAGATTTATCAGAAGGTTTATGCTTTTTTTCCGAAGTCGCAGCTGCGCGACCGAGCTCTCTTCTTCAAAGCCCTGGAGCAAAGAGATTTGGGTCAGGCTGAAGCGATGCTGAAGACCTTTGGACAGTTGAATCAAGAGTTCCCCAACTCCATCCATGTTCGCGAAGCCAATATCATTGTCGGTGACTACTTCTTGGAGGAAAAGAAAGATCTGGAGGGCTCGCTCGAATCGTTTCAACGAGTGACCTCAAAAGACCTTTCTCCCTTTACGCCGCTGGCGCACTACCGGATCGGTTGGGTTCATATCAACAACCAGAAATATGCGGAAGCAGTACGAGCGTTTGAAGAGGCGATGCGCACGCAAGGCTTAGTGTCTCGCGACTTGTTACCCGCGAGCTATCGAAAGACAGATATCCGTCGCGAAGCCGTGTTGTCGATGGCCGTTCCCTATGTCGAAGTTTATGGAGATTATCGGGCCAGCCTTAAAGAAGGGGCTGACAGAACCACGGCTCAAGTTAAAGTTGTCGAACACCCCGTCGATTACTTTCGGAAAATCTCCGACTCCCACCTCACGTATCGGCGTGTGTTGTCGCGCGTGGGGAGACGCTTGTCGCTGAAGGAGCTGTGGGGCGAGGCCTCGGACATTTGGTTGGAGGTCCTCAAAGCGAGTACGGATCCCGAAGTAAAGTTTGAGGCGGCTGAACGTTGGAATGATGCCTTTAAAAAATCTATGGCGCCGACTGTCGGGAAGGGTCGTCTCACCAGTGGTGAAGACCGAGTTGATTTGGTACGCCATGTGGTGCTCACGGCTCAAGGTCTTCGATCCAAATCGCGGCGCGAGGACCGCAAACTTGGGCGCAAAGAGCTCAATCAACTCAAATTCTTGGAACTTCTGGCTCGTGATGTGTCCACGCGGCTTCACTCTCAAGCGCGTAGCACCAAGACCAAGGCGGACTACGAATTGGCTGTTAAGTGTTATGAGCTTTACCAAATCGGTTTTCCCCAAAATCGCGAGTTGGCCAAGATGTTGGTGAACCGTGCGGAGAGTTTGTTTAAGGCCGGACTGTGGACTCGGGCCGGCATGGATTACGAGCTTCTCGCAAGTAACCCCCCGAAAGGTTCTTCGGCAGCGGAGTTTCGCGAGTCGGCGGTCGAGGCCTACGTCAACGCATTGAAGGATGCCGAACAGTTGTCGGTGCTTGATCGGCTTCGGGCTCGGCAAGGAATTCGCCAGGTGGGGCAAGTTTGGCTGAAAAGCAAAATGCGACATCCCGCCGCCGCAACAACCGCCTATAATATCGCGCAGAGTTGGTACGAAGATCGAAATCTTGAAGCGGCGATTAAATCATTTCGTTTCTTCATCTCTAAATTTCCGCAAGATGAGCGAGTGAGAGATGCGATCTTTCTGGTCATCAATAGCTACTCGCAGTTGGATGATCTCCTAGGTCTTGCGCAAGCGGCTCAACAGCTCGAACGCACGCCGGGCTTGAAAGATGCGGATCGACAAGCGATTCGAGAAGCCGCGCGCCGAGCTCAACTCAAAGAAATTCAGACAGCAGCCGGTGAGTTTGGATCGAAGTCTTATGCCGAAAACCTCGTGAACTTGGCGGCAAAGTACAAAGATTCATCGATGGGAGCAGCTGCATTCTTTGAAGCCTTTGTTTCACTTCGTTCAAAACGGGATCCCGAAATGTTTGATGTCGGCGAAGGTCTCATCGAAAAGTTTAGCGACTCGACTTATGCAAAGGAAGCTGTGAGCTCCATGGCTCAAACCGCATTGATGACAGCAGATTTCGAGCGTGCGGCCCGCTACTTGGGTCGCTACGCCGAGAAGTATCCGAAGGAGAAAGAATCAAAGGAGTGGCGTAAGAGTTCTGCTCAAATCAGCGAGTGGTTGGGTGACTTCAAAAACTCACGCAAGTTCTACGCCGCCATGGGTGATCGAGAAGCGGTGATTCGTGTGGATCTATTGGCCGGTGATTGGCGAAGCCTCGAGTCGAGTGCGGGTCCGATGTCCGGTGATCGAGGTGCTTACTTGAAAGCGCTCGCGCAATGGCGCCAAGGTCAGCAAGCCGATGCACTGATCACGTTTCAGGCAACGGCGAAGAGCTCCACGCCGGAAATCGCGGCGCACTCTCGCTTCCTCATCGCACAGAGATCTTTGGAAGCCTTTCGCGGCATTCAAATGCGCGACGCTCAGGATCAAGCAGGTTTAGTTGCGAAGGTGAAGGCTTTTCAGGAGCTCGCCAAAGAGCTTAACGAGATCGTCAAGTTGGGTGCTGGTCGATGGACCATTGCATCGCTGTACTTACTTGGGCAAGCGAACTTTGAGTTGGGTCGCTTCATCGCCAGTTCGCCCCTTCCGCAAGGTTTGAAGCCCGCTGAACTTGAAGCCTATCGAGGTGAACTGAACAAGCAGGGAAATCAATATAAAGTCGCTGCCAAACAAGTCTTTAAGCAATGTCTCGACACAGCTGAGAAGTTTGAGATCTTCACTCGCTACGTCCAGGGATGTCGAGCTGAAGGACAAACAGTGGTTCGCGAAGAGTCCGACTTGATCCAAAGTGGCCCCCCGAAATTTCGAGCACCAGCCTCCGCACGAACGCTACGGACTCAGCTCTACGATCGGCCGCGTGATCTGAATACCCTTCATGCACTCGCTGAGGCCTACATGGCCGATTCTCAGTATTGGTTTGCGATCGCCGTTTGGACACGCATTCTCGAGATTCAAGAGGGTCATGCTCGAGCGATGGCGGGGATCGGAGTCGCCCGCCTTTACTTGAACGATCTCGATGGCGGAACAGAATGGTTGAAACGCGCCTTGAAAGCGAATGCCAATGAGGCGACTGCCGTTTGGAACTTGGCCCAGGTCTATCAGGAGTTTGGTTTTAAATCTCGGCTCCAGCAGCTCGCTTCGCGCAAGTCCAAGTTGCCGCGCCCTAAGTTCTTGGCGACCCTGAGGCGCTAATCGGCTTTAACGACGAAGTTGATCGCCGAAAAACCTGCGCTTGTCGCTGCGCCCATGCCACGTTTGACGAACAGCAAAGGCGTGTTCTCGTCGGCTTGGAAGTTCAGTTGTCCCTTGAATGCTTTAGTTCCAGCAGCCTGCATCTCTTTCTTCAAGGCTTCGAGCTGTTGCACAATGTCCCGGAGATTCTCGCTCCGGTCTTCGAAGCTGATCAATTTTCCCGAGGGCGTTTGCGCATCTAAGTAGTAGACGCCCTTAACGAAGGAAATCAGAGGCGCGCTCGCGAGCTGGGCTGACGTGGCGGCCTCGGGCAATGTGATTCCTGCCTTTGACATGTAGAATATTTCGCCGGTCGAAGAGAAGTTCATGAGCAAGAAGATCACCAAGACCGAGAACATGTCGATCATCGGCGTGAGGGGTAGCTCGCCGGCAATGTGACCTTTGTGATCGCCTGATTGACGTTCCCGAAATCCGTGGAGGTCATATTTTGGTCGAATATGGTAGCCAGGCTTAATGATTCGCTTTTCTGTGCCACCGCTCATTGTGACATTCCTTCTTCGAAGTGCGTTCCGTAAGTCCCCGAGATCAGTTCAGCGTGATGCTGACCTCGGGAAACTTTTCGTCAATGAACACATCCATCAGCTTCACGAGATGCTTGTAGGGTGCTCGATTGTCGGAGGCGAGCACGACATCTTGTCGATTCGGATACTTCGCCCGCCAGTTGCGCAACGTCTCCGTGAGCCCAGCATAGTCGGGGTTACCCGCGCGATGGGGAAGCGGGCGAGTCTCATTGTCCTCAGCAACCTCAAGACGATCGGGATGTAGCGTTACAGACAAGGTCACCTTGGGTTTGTCGGGAGGCGGTTCTGGGGGAACGTCGTTTTGGTCTCGTTGATCCACGGACTTGGGAGGGGCTCCGGCATTAACGGCCTCGAGATTATTCCAGGCTGCAGTGATGAGCAAAAAGCAGATCAGCGTCGAAAATAGATCGATAAATGGAACCAAGTTGAGTTCAAAGTTGGCGGACTTTCCTCCTCCGCCTGGAACTGAACCTCCGCCCACATGAACTCCTCAGCGCGCGAATTTGTCTCGGTTAGAAATGATGAAGTTGAGAGTCGCGACGGCCGCTTCATGAACGTCGTCGATGAGCTCTGTTCCCTTACTTTGGAGCCAGCCGTAAGCGCCGAGAAGAGGAATGGCAACGAGTAGACCAAACGCCGTACAATTCATGGCCTTGGCGATTTCGGCGGCAAGACGAGCGGCCTTTTCGCTGGCGGCTACGTTAGCGACTGCGGCGAAGGCGCCGATCATACCGAAGATAGTTCCAAGCAGTCCCAGAAGTGTGGCCATGTTGGATAGCATCGCCAGCATACTGGTGCGCTTTTCAATTTTAGGTATTTCGCGAAGTGCGACGGCATCCATAGCTGTTTGGACCTCGTCGACGGACTTTCTTGAAGCGATCGCCATCAGACCAGCGCGAACGATTTTTGTGAGAGGTGTTTGGTTTTGATTACAGAGAGCGATGCATCGTTCGAGATTGCCTTGTAGAACGAGCTGATTCAATTGATTGAGAAACTCTTCTTTTTGAACGGAAGAGGCCTGACGAAGGTAGCGAACACGTTCAACGACAAGAGCGAGGCCAAAGAGGCTAGTGATAAAAATCGGCCACATGAAGATATCGTTCTTGAAGTTGAGGAAGAACTGCTGAAGTACCATGTTGGGCTCCTGTCTTCACAGCGAGTTCAAGCTTTCGATTTGTGATCATTGAAATCATCAAACTCGAGTTTTGCCGGACTCACGGCCCAGTATTACAGACGAGAGCAGGCGATTCACTTGTGAATTTAGAGACGACCGAAGGGCAAGCCTATGGTCGGGGTTGTCGAGGCACCGTTGGTCGCCGCCGGGAATTTCATTCGCCTGAATACGCCTTTGACACAGTTGAGGAGCTTCTCACCGTTGCGAAGAGTTGACTCCTTTACGGAAACACCTTCTACGCTACCTTGTGGATTGATCCCCCATTCAAATTCCGCACGACCCGCGAGTGCGGGGTCATCCAAGAGACTTCGCTCGTAGCATTGTTGAATCTGCGCGTGATGTTTCTGCACGACCTTCATGACCTGTTCTCGTGTCAGACCTTCTTGTTTTGAAATGTTCGTGAAAGTCGCTCCGCCGATCACTGAGCCCTTGATGCCACGCGTACCCGCTTTGCCTGTGTATCCCTTGGTGCCATAGCCGGCGCCACCCGATGAGACGGCTAAGGCCATACCGCCTTCAGCGCCACTTGGATCGCCGCCCTTCGTGGCCGGAAGATTATTCATGATGGCTGTTGTGCCACCTCCGCCTGAGCCTCCGCCTCCTCCGCCGAGCGGGCCACTGGGTTGTGGACCCTTGCGTACCACGATTGTTGAAGCACCTGTCGTCGGAGGCGCACCTGACGACAGAAGAGACAGTGTTTTCAGAGCGCCGACACTTGTCGCCTCAAAGGGCTTGGCGTCGACAGCTTGCTGATTCACCTGAGTCACGGGTTGTTCCGATTTTGGACCGGCAGGTGGTGGATTCTCCTTGGCAGGTTTCGCAGCTGTGAGATTTGGTTTTTCGCTTTGAGGAGCGGGCTCGGCCTTGACTTCATCCACTCGCTTCGCCACCCGAGGCGGTTCTTGACGTTTGGGAAGTTCTTTGCGGGTTGTGGGCCTCGGCGGCGGCGTCGCCTGCGTCACGCGAAGTGGCGTCGGCTGAGGTCGGGGTGTAGCTTGAGACTGAAGCGGAGTGGGTATTGGTGTCGGAATCGGCGTGGCCTCGGCCACGAAGGGTGTGGGTGTCGGAACGGGTGTGGGAGCGGCGGAGGCCGGTGGAGGAGTGGCTTGCACGATCTTAGCAAGACGTACCGGTTCTTTCGTCAGATCTGCGCGAGGTGTTTGAACCATCGTAAAGCTCGCGATCGCAATCGAGCCATGAATCGCACCGGAGAGCACGAGCGGATCGATCAATGCATCTTCGATGATGGGAATGACGCCTTCTCGGTGCACTCGGGAGGTCGGAACAAATCGGAACAGCACACTCAGGTTCGAAGGCCCATTGGCCAATATGTGCGAAAAGTGAGTGAGCTTGAGCGACTGGGCATTTCGTGCGGCGAGCTCAAAGCCTCGCGGCATTTTGAGATCCGCTTGCTGATCTCCCACCTGTCCAAAACGGATGGGCACGTCTTGCGAATCAGACAGATAAACCTCGATTTCTTCGTCCGGAAGAAACTCGGTGCTCGCAATCATGATGTCGTGCCAGAAAACGACAACCTGAAGGGCTCGATGCTTGGATTTGTCGATGAGAGGATGGGTGCGCGAGAGCAGCATCAAAGAGTCGATGTTGACCAGAGACTTTCTAGCCGATTTTTCTGGATCCGGCAGCTGATGTTCGGGCATAGGCCTTGGTGACCCATCGGAAGGAGTTGAAACCGCACGCATGGGATTGGGAGCGTTTCGAGGCGGATGCGAGCTTGCCGGTGCCTCTTGCACAGGGGTGAGATCATCGTCGCCGAGAATGGGGAGTCCGGATTGAGTGACATTTTCAGAACTCAAGTTCCGCTGCACACGACGAAGACGAATCTCAAGCGGCTTGAGAATGAACGTGCCTTCTGAGCCAAAGCGATAGGCCTGAACACGTTCGTCTCCGACCTTGACGCCGTTGAGACTCTTGAGGTCGATCAACCACCATGCGCCTTCGCGAAACACGAGTTCGCAATGATTCCGTGAAATCGAATCAAAGGGCAAGACCACGTCATTGTCGAGAATTCGACCAAAGCGAATGGGCGAATGAGTGAAGATCTGTGTCATCAAGGCTTGCCCGTCGCGAACTATCTCGATTTCGACAGACTCGGAGAGAACCTCTGGACCTTGGTTAGGTTGTTGCCCCGGAGGATGCCCCGGAGGATGCGGCGGAGGATGCTGAGGCCGAGCTGCGCCGCCACCTCTCATGGTTTGGCCTCAAGACTGGAATTCGAAAATTCGTCGGAAGATCTTCCGCTTGATTTCAACTGCTCGGTTTCAGAGGCCGGAATTCTCAAGTCCAAACCGTCGACGATCTCAGGACGAAAATCTTTTCGATAGTGAATACGATCGCCGACGTCGACCGAGTCGCGCGCTGTCATTCGCAATCTATTGTCGTTCAGAAGCTCGCCTTTGACATCGAGATCTTCAAGGTCAACTCGCGACTGTGCGGAGGCGGTCGAGCTGTCGGTCAAGGTCAGCAAAAGTGCGATCATCGCTCCGATGCAAAAAGAAAATGCGAAGCCCATCGGACTGAGCGAGCAGTCAGTCATTCGTCGCTTGGGTCTTTGATGCGCCAAAGTCATATGCTCACTCATTTCATCAGACTTCCCCGAATATCACTTGATGGGGGAAAGAGCGTCTCAGTTCGAGACGCTCACACAAACCGGTCGAAGTGATCGCAACTCATCAGATTCTTCGGCATTTTGTCGAAGAGAATAGAGGCCGGATGGCAGGTCAACTGTGAAATTTGAGGCGGCGATCAGGAGCAGTGGAATCGACGATTTCTTTTGTGAGACACTGTCTCATGTGCCGACAAAGTTGTGAGCAATTGCGAAAGGGATAAACAATTGTTTTCGATTTGAGCGGCTGTCGCATGGCCTCGCGCTTGAATAGAACCTAAGTAGGGCTTGAGTATCAGTGCGTCGGCCAGATGGGTTTTTTAGGGGCTCATCAGGGGGATTTGTAAGGCATTCGCGAGAGACTGAGATTTTGGGAGTGGGGTGAGCGCCTCATTTTGAGACGCTCGAAGACTTGAGGGGGCGATCCATGGGATCGAAGAAGTCACTGGGTTCAATTCGGAACGTCCGGGAAGGACTGAGGTCCTTCTTTGGCGTATGGATTGGCCTCACGGGCAAACCCAAAGTCGATGGGCGAGCGATTGCGGGGCTCCTCATGGCCGCCGCGGTTTTGATTGGTGCATTTCAGAATTGCGATAATGCCCGGCTCAAAATTATCGAAAAAGCCGTGGAAAAAACGTCAGCTGGAAAAATCTGTGCAGATCCGCCTGACATGCAGAGCTCGTACACCAAAGTGATGTTCTTAGTTGATAAGTCAGGTTCGAACGGCACGACGGATCCTCAAAAAACTTACCGTCACGACACGATCCGAGCGTTCTGGGATATTCATAAGAACAACCCGAACGTGTCTTGGGGATTTGTGGCCTTCAATGGCAACCAGTCCTTGGCTTACATCAACGATGGGTCAGATCAGAGTGCGATATTTTCGCCCGACCAAACGCTGTTTCAGGCGGCTCTTGATCGATTGCGAACGGATGGCGACAACGGCGCGACGCCGTACAAGACCGCCATTCAAATGACTCGGTCGGCGATTGTGAAAGACATGATGGACAATCCAGGCCAGAACTCCAGCTACTTGATCGTGATGATCACCGATGGTGAGCCCACAGATTACGGCAGCCCTCCTGACGATACCGCGATCTACCGCGATATCGCCGACCTAGTTACGGTCGCTCGCTCCACCTTCTCGACGGTCTATTATGGCCCCGACAACCCGACAGCCGCGAATCGACTGCGAAGCATGGCTATGACCGGCTTAGGAAAATTTCTCGATACCAATGTGGACGGGCGAATTCCTCTGGATGAACTGATTGGCGTGACATCCTCGGAGCCTTGGCGAATCAAAGAGTTCGTTGTCGCCAATTTGAACGCAGCCCCTTGTGATGATGGAGCAATGGGGGTGGACTCCGATTCGGATGGTTTGTGTGACCGGGACGAGATTCGATACAACACCGAGTTCGAAAAGGAGCTCTCAAAACGCGGTCGTATGAATCTTGGAACGCTGGGAAAGACCTTTGATCCCCAAAAGCGTAATTCCTTCCATCCCGTTTACTCGGATGCTTTCTTCTATCGATTTATCGTATTCAACGAAATGCTGGATAACTCCTGCATCGACACCACAGATGAGGACCATGACCTGTTGAATCTTTGCGAGGAACGATTCATGCGTAATGGTACTCCCGCGGGTCCGACTGGCAATTGGACAGATAAGATGGGAGTCGACTCCGATCCCTTCAACTTTGATGCGGACGGGGATGGCTTCATCGATTCTTTTGAGTTCTTTATGACTCGTAACAAATCGGGCGGCTTGGATCACGGAAATCGCGCTTATCTCTTTGATGGATATCGTTTGGACGAAATTTTCTTGGAGTATCGAAACTGGCGTAGCCCGAAAGCGGCTGCGGCCTATCAGCGGTTCTGGCGTCCCTACGTTGACACCGACACAGGTCAACATTGTGGCGATTTTCAGATCTCGAATATTTCCGTGTATAAGACGCTTCCGCTGACCTTCGCAGGTGCGATGGGACGCGCGGATCTTGTTCACGATGCCGAAGAGAACACGCTGCTCTTCTACTTCGTGCAAGCGCCAGAGAAAGATCCGAACGCTCCGGGTGAATTGCGCTATCACTTTCAAAAGGTGAAGTCGGCTGATTCGGGCTTGGATCTAAACTCGGCGCTCTATCGACGCTATAGCGTTGGCTCACAAAGTCGTGTGCCGCCGACGGGCAACTAGAAAATTTTGTAGATAAAATCAGCGAGTCGCGGGCGGTGCAACGGGTGCTGTCGTGGTGGCGGACTTATCCGTGCTGAAAGCTACTTTTTTAATTCCAGAGGCTTTGATCACGTCAATCACGGCTGTGAGCAGTTCCAGCGTGACCGACTTGTCGGCTTGGAGAATGGCCGCGGTATCAGGCTTTTCGCGCACAAGAGCCGTCGCGCGGACTGCAAGGCTCTCGGTGGTGGCGGCCTCGCCGTTGACGGCGAGACTGCCGTCTTTGCCGATCGCTACAGTGAGAGGAGCCGGAGGGGCCTCTTCGCCACTCGCCGACTTCGGCAGATTGATGTCGATCACGGGCTTCAGCACCAGCGGTGCGGTGACCATGAAGATGATCAGAACGACCAAAATGATGTCGACC
Source organism: Pseudobdellovibrionaceae bacterium (assembly GCA_947462815.1). GTDB lineage: Bacteria > Bdellovibrionota > Bdellovibrionia > Bdellovibrionales > JAMPXM01 > UBA2339. The sequence continues at coordinate 11,653 of CANHQR010000002.1, read as the reverse complement.
AAAGGGACGACGTTGATCGCGGAAATCGGTTCATCGTCGTTGTTTTGAATTCCGCCCGCCATATTGTCTCAGGCTTTCTTTGTAGGTGAAGTCGAACGATCCGTAGCGGCGTAGGCCGTGCAGAGCTCGCGTACGATCTCGATACCTTGCAGAGCTTGTCGCACCTGGCGTTGAAACGCGTTATAGGCAATCACCGCGGGGATCGCGACGAGAAGACCGATGGCCGTTGCCACAAGCGCTTCGGAAATTCCCGCCATCACCGCCTCGTTGCCGGCTGACGCATTGGCGGAAAGGTCTTTAAAGGCTTTCATAATTCCGAGAACCGTTCCCAGTAGTCCAACGAAAGGAGCATTCGAGCCGACCGTAGCTAAGAAGTTGAGGCTGCGTTCCAACTGCGGGCGCTCCAGCAGGGCAAACGAGTTGAAGATCTGGTCGAGGCCTTTGGTGCCGCTCTCTTTGACGTGACGAAGTCCGTAGGCCAAAGCTCGACCTTCCAACGAGTCTTTGTCCCGTGCGAGCTCTTCAATCTCACTCAGATTGTAGCTTTGCAGGGCTTCGCGCATACGTTGACGATTCTTGAACCCGCGCTGAGCAACAGCGCGCAAGGTGATCCATCGTTCAATGATGAGTCCTAGGCTGATCACGCTGACCGCGAGAAGGCCCCATAGAATTGCAGTTGCGGCGGGTTGTGCGACGAGGAAGAGCTTTTCTGTAAGTGCCATAGCGGAAATTATTTCTAGAGGCTCGGAGGGGGTCAAGGTAACATTCCAGCTCATGCGCTGCGAGACGAGCTGGCGACCCCATTTTAAGCAAATTCATCCTTGCCGACGAATTGACGGCAAGCGACGAGTTCTATGCGTTCGTCGAGCCTCGAGGTGGGCGCGCGTGGCTCTCGCGCTTGGGTTGGTCGTGTTCACGAGCGCTTGTGACTTCTGGCGTTCGAGTTCGCGACCCGCTTCAGTTTTGTTGATCGCTGTTGAGCAGCTGGGCGCTCAAGATCTGGAGTGTCGCTTCGATGCCATGGAGAACGAAGCTCGCGAGTCGGCGGTAGCGCGACTCTGTGGGGAGGCCGTCCAGTTCACCCGCGCTTATACGCCTTCGGTGCTTTCTGGGCCGGCCCTCGCTTCGATTCTCACCGGCTTGCCGCCGCGGCGCACCGGCTATCGGCATCATGGACGTGGGCCGGAGGGCGGGCTGTCTCCGCGAATGCAGACTGTGGCGGAGCGCGCTCTTGAGAGAGGCTGGGCGACGGCTCTCATCTCGGGTGGTGCTCCGATTCTACGACGAACGGGATTGAATCAAGGCTTCGAAGTTTTTGATGATTCCATTGAATTGCAGCCGTGGCGAAGTGTTCGGTCTGCAGATGTGATTGTGGATCGAGCGGTCGCCTGGCTCAAGGAATGGTCGGACGAACCCAAAAGTTGGAAGCCAACTTCCGGCTCGGGTGGGGGTTCGGGTTGGGGCCAGCGGCGTCCCTTCTTTTTGACACTCTACTTCCACGATCCGGCAGTTCCTTGGCATCAGAGCTACGACCAAGCTGGGCGTGCGCGCGCTCGCACACGCGAAGAGCAAATTCATGTGCTGAGCGAGCAGCTCGCGCGACTTTTCCGTTGGATGGATGATGAGGGGGTTTGGAGTCAAACGAGAGTAGTTCTCGTCGGCTTACAGGGGCCGCTTCTTGAAATCGAAGGGCAATTGCCCAGAGACGATGTTTCTGGACGAAGCTCACAAGTGGCGCTGCTGATTAAACCACCTGAAAAAGAGATGCAGCATCTGCAGAGTCGGGCCCGTCTTCAGCCGGGCCGTCCTGCTCATGCCTGGGTGCCACAAAGCGTTCTGGAGTCGTCGCCGATCTCGACGATGGATTTGGGTCCCACCTTGGAGGCATGGATCGAAGGTCAGTCCGAAAAAGAGCGATCGAACGAAAGCTTATCTGACGAAGCACGATCTCTCATTCCACTTTTACGATCAGCTTTAGGTTCGAAGGATCGGCTCCCATCGCGACCAGCCTCCGCAACAGTCATGGATCGACCGATTGCGACGGAATCCGCTTGGCGATCATGGTGGTTGCGGGCCGCTCGACCCGATCAAGATGTGAGTTTTGGTTCACGAGTTGCTATTCGTCGTGGGTACTATCTCTACGTCCATGACACGCGTCCCAAGATTTTTGAAACACGAACAGACGTTCTTGAAGGTCAGCCTCTGCCTCGAAACTCCGCCGAGTATCGAAGAGTGTTTCAAGACCTGTCGGAGCTCGCGACAATGTGGGGTTATCAGCCTGTGCCGGAAGTCACTCGTGATGAACTCGTCATGGAGGCTGTGATTCGATGGTCCGCCAGGTGGAGAGTGGAACAGTTTTTTCCTGACTCATTGGCTTCGCGAACAGCCGAAGCGCTTCAGCGCGCTCGCATTTCACAAGACGAGTGGGACGAACTCAGGCAGAGTTGGCCGCAATTTCAGTATCTGCTGCAGTGGAGCGGCTGGCAGGGCTTTGTCGGCCCTCAAGTCTGCTTGGATCAATTTCGCCGAAGGATGCCGTGGGACGCGAGTTGTCCCGAGATCTTCAAGTGGGTTCTGAAATGGCTCAATGGCATCGATGATAATGAACGCGAAGTCGCCCTCCAGCAAATTCAAACCATAGAGGGTGAGCGACGCCTGGGTCTGAGGGTGGCGGATGTCAGTTTGGCACAAGCGGCACCCATCAGTTGGGGGCGAATCCGTCATGGCCAGTTAGGAGAAATCGATGCGCTTTGGCGTGAGCCGGAATTAGCGAGCCTTCGTATACAGCTCGAACGTCGTTGGCTCCGAAGTGCTCAAGCTTCGAACGTCAAATGAGACTAAGGGCTTTTGCTTCAGTTTTCGCTCAAAGCGATGCGCTAAAGAGAACAGTTCGTCCTCGGTGAGCTCAACAAGCTCTGCGGGCTCTGTGCTCGCCAACTTGGCGTCCAAAATGTCCCCCGAATTTCGCAAGCGTCCATTCGTCATGATGACCTGCTGGGGTGACAAGAGGCTCACGTTCTCAAGCCATTCATCAAACTCGTGAATGTTGCCCCGAGCGCCGCCGAGGAAAGTGCTTACGACACCGAGTTTATCGATCTTGCGTGCATGGCCCAATAAGATCTCCAGGGTGATTCGCGACAAGGGCTTGGAGAAACGCTTCAGGCCGAGCTCAGTTCCCACATCCAGTTTCAACCACGCGCGATCCACTTGGCGAAGAGCCTCCAGTATGTCGCGATCACTCAGTCGTTCGCCGTTGGTGAGGACTTCGACCTCTGTTCCAGGGGCAATTTCATGACGAGCCTGAATGATCTGCTTGATCGCGTCTGTAAAATCCGGAGCGAGTGTAGGTTCCCCGCGACCCGAAATCAGCATTCGAGGCCAAGGTCCGCCATTGAGTTCGCGGCGAACCAACTCGGCTCGCACCTTGCTCACCACATCCTGGGAATTCACCGGGATGAGTTCACGTTTAAGGCGCGCGAGGCGAAGAGTCGTTTCGCCGAGACTGCAATGCGGGCAATTCATTCCGCAGACTTTCTCATTTCGGAATAAGTTCACTTCAAGAGCACCAGCAAATGCAGGATGAGATGCAGGTGCCGTGAACTCGGTGACCAGGGTTGGTGGAGTTGGGATGCGAGATTGTTGATCATGTTTCCGAATCATAGCGACAGGGCCTCGCGCTCAGCGTCTGTCGCCTCGATACTAATCTGCCCAAACCAGAAGGCACGATGGGGGTCTGCTGCTGCAATTTTTTGAATGAGGCTATGACCCGACTTGAGGTCATCCGAAAGATCGCGGGAATTCGCTGTATAGACCTGGGGCGGAGGGCAGGAGTGTGCCAGGAGAATGATTTTATCTTCAGGGCGCGCACGAAAACTGCGTACATCCACCATCACGCTCTGATCGAGGCCGACCAAGCGATTCGGCAAAATGGGAAGCGGCGCCTTATGCGCGGGTTGCAGGTCAAAAGCCAAGTCCATTTGCGCACCAATGGGCTGGAGATACTGTTCGCCCCGCGCAAGGAAGACCTGAGGGCCTCCAACTTGTGCCCAACAAAACTCCGTTTCATCGAGGGTCGCGACAAAAATCTCGAGACCGCTGAGATACTCTTCGCGGTTTTCCTCGCGGAAGATACTGCTATTCGCCAATTCAAGCGCCGTTCGAACGGCATTGCCTGCATCCGACAGGCACGTGAGCTTTGGGAGCGGGGAGGTGGCCTCTCGATCTTGGCGAGTAAAGCGCAAATACTCAAAGATGCGTTGTATCGCACGTTGGGCGGCTTCGCGCGGGCCCCAGGGAAATGCAACGACGATCGCATTGAGATCGCGATCGAGGGCGATTTCAGGTGTGGGTCGCTGATCTTGTCCGGCGACAGGCCGACTCTCAAACTTAAGATTCATTTTTACTTCTTTGTCGGATCTGAGTAGTTGCGGAGTTTGCTGCGTGACTTCCGACCGTACTCTCCCTCGGGAGTATCTTTTTCCTCGATTGTCTTCCAGGTGCGGATGGCTTCCTCAAGTCGCCCAACGCCTTCGTAAAGCACAGCTGTTTCGTACTCGACTTTGAGAATCGAATTGAGTTCGCGTCGTGCCTTACCCAAGAATTCCGCAGCTTTCATCGAAGTTGGATCAAAGTTCTTTGCCGCTTGCGCGGCGATTATGGCATCCCGATAGTTCTTGGCGTTCCAGGCGGCTTCCGCAGCCACCAGCATTTCATCGACTTTGCGGTCGAGGAAGCGGCGAATATCCGCGATGCCGCGTTTTGAACGCGCTTTGAGTCTGTTCGGATCAGGCCACTCGCTTTTGATATGGGCTTCGTAGGCATCTAAAGCTCCAAACCAGTTTTCCTGGCGATGAAGCCTGACGGCATCTTGATGCATGACACGGCCTTTAGAGACCTTCTCGTTATAGACCCGAGTTTCTTCGTCTTTCGTGGCTTTGTCCGCTGCGCGCTTCTGAACGCGCGCAATCAAGTCCTGAATGCTGCCGTTGCTGGGATCACGCTCGATGGCGGCACTCAAGCAGCTGCGAATTTCGTCCACTGAGAAGGTCGTGGAGGCGAGCTTCGAGCAGTCTTCTATATTTCGAGCAATAATTCGATTTTGTTCTTCGACTTGTCGTCGTTCTTCTTCTTGGAGACGTAGGCGTTCGGCAGTTTCGCGTTGCTTGATGACTTCTTCCATCATCACGCGGGAGTTCTTATAGCCGTCCGGAATGATCTTGTGCAGCTTTTCAAGCTCAACGAAGGCTCCTTCAACTTTGCCTTGAATGAAGAGGTTGTGCGCGATCGCATAGAGATCCTTGACCTCTTTTTGTTTGGCCTCCGGAAGAAGTGTGAAGGCGTCCTGGCGGACCGGCGCTGTATTTTTGGGAGCATCGTCCTGAAGGAAAACGATCGCGATGACCGCGATGACGACAGCAATGAGTATGATGCGAAGATTCTTTTTCTTCTTTTCGGCTTCAGCGACGTCGCGAGCCTGATCCCAAGGAGATCCTCCCATCGGATCGACACGCACAGCGCCGCCGTTCCCGACAGGACCTGGGTAGTTGATGATTTCAAAGCGGGGCGCCGGGGGAACCGAGGGCGGAGCGAGGACTTCGGGATTGATGTTCACCAGTCGCTTTTCGAAGCCCGGATCTCTCAATTCAAAATGAATGATCAGGCTCTGTACGGAAATGATGTCACCGCTCTGCAAAAGTTGCGGTTGGTTGGGAACGAGAGCTTCACCATTGAGGACGGTGCCGTTCGCGCTTCCCAGGTCTGTGATAAAGTAGCCTTCAGGCGTTGAGTTGATCTCGAACTGTCGGCGACTCGCTTTCCGATCCGCCAAAAAAATTTCGCATGTCTCCTCGCGACCAGCGATCCACTTGCGTCCGTCGAGCTCGATTCGAGTCTCGGGTTCGCCGGACTTCACAATTCTAAGTGAAGGTCGAATCATCGCGACTTGTCCGACGGCCGTTGCGTCTTCGTTGCCTTCGAAATCGATGGGAGCTGCGGGCGATCCAGATTCAGCGCCTTGAGGCACGACAGATAGCGTGACTTGCGAGCGAGGCGACCTGACGACGGGAGGACGAGAGATCATCTCCGCGCTCTCGTGTCCGGAGTCCAAGTCGTCTTGGGCTGATTCATTGGCCGCATCAAAGTGTGTGCCGCCGCGTCCTGTTGCCGGCGAAGCCTGACTCAGTCCCTCGGCTCCAGCGGCTGCGGGCAGAGCGACGTCATCGTGTTCGTCGAATTTAAACTGATAGTCGTTGATCCGGAATACCGCACCATGCGTGAGATCCACTTGTGCCGAAGACTGACCGGCGACAATCAAGTCGCCAAATTTTGAGATGACCTGCGCCACCCACTGACCATTGGCTTCGCTGACTTTGAAGTGTTGTCTCGAGATTCCCGGTCTCTCTTCGAGAACGACGTCGCAGTCCTCGCCCCGGCCAAAGACATAGGAGCGCCCCGCTTCCATCGGAACTACATTCACTTCCTTGCCGTAGAGCAAAACCCGAATGACCGCCATCTTAGAAACGATCCTCCAGCCTGACTTTACATTGGCGACGATTGAGATCCGCTTGTTTGAAGCGGATATCGTCCCGGTTGGGCATCAGTAATAGAGCCTTGTCGTAAGCCGCCACACAGCGGCTGAACATGGCTTTGTCCATATATTTGCGTCCTTCCAGAAGTAGCGAGTTGATATGTTCATCACGTCGCTTCTCCGCAAGACTCTTGTAACGACGCGCGAGCTGGTGACTCGAATCAATCGCGAGGGCTGTTCCCAGCGAACTGATCGCACGTGGGTAATTGCCCTTTTGATAGTCGCGGAAGCCCTCCAGATAGTGTCGCTGGGCCTCTTCGTACCGAGTTCGCTCCTCATCGTTTTTGAAAGTCTTTTTGGCTTTGAACTCTCCAATCAGCTTTTCGGTATCTGCGATTTCCTTCTCAATCTCGGACACTGGCTTTAGCCCTTTGTCTGGATCCTTTTTTGCTGGATCTTCTGACATGGCGAGGATTGCGACGAGGACGACAAGTCCTAGCCCTCCGTACAGGAGGGGTCGATTGGACTTCTTTTGGGTCGCGGCGGCTCCACCATACTGAAATTGGGGTCGCCCTTTGGCTGCTGACGAGGAAGGTTGAGCGAGAGACGGAGGAGCGCTCGGATTGGATTGCATCGGAAGTTGAGATCTTGTCGCAGCTGGATCCACAATGGCCGGCATTTGATCGAAGGATGGACTGTGCGATAGCCCCGGATTTTGTGAAATTGCGGGGACATGACTGGGAACAGGAGGAAGTTGAATGGCCTCGACGACAAATGCGAACTCAGAATCACCGACCCGAATGACGTCGCCACCCTTGATGGATTGGCTCACCACATTTTGATTATTCACAAACAGCGTGCCGCGGTTGCTGATGTCTTGGACTGTGATTCGTTCGGGGGTGAATTCGATGAGAGCGGCTTGGCGGCTCACCTTTGGATCGCGCAAAGGAATGTTGCATTGCGGGTCCCGACCAATCGTCACCCGAGGTGGCAAAAGCTGATACATGGCACCGGCGTCTGGGCCGGTACGAATCGATACGGTAAACTTAAATCCCGTACGCGGGAGCGCTGGAGCTGCCGACACCTAGGCTTAGCCTCCCTCCTTCTTATGGATCGTGATCAGAAACCATGCTGGATCCGTGGCGGAGCCCATGAGGCTTTGCCCATTGATCTCATAAATTTCGCCGCCAAATGGCAATTCTCCGAATGCGATTTGACCCAACTGCGCTCGCATTTGTGGAATGAGGTCCGCGAGCTGTTGCTTGAGGGCGGCGTCAGGAATGTCGGTTACCGGACGATTGGTGAGATTCATTCCGCCGCCTATCAGAGAGTCGAAGAAAGCATTGGTAGTGATGATTCGATCATCGAGACCGTTGATGCTGATCGCAGGGATCGGCAACATGCGAACGATGTTGATCGCCTCGGCATCTCGGTTCAGAGAGGCCGCACCGCCGCCTGAGCTGGGGCCTCCGCCATTCGCTGCTCGAGTCAGAGCTGAGTTAACGTTGGCGACCAGTTTTTCGAGTTGCGGAAAGTTGTAGGGCGTTGACAAATCATCTCGACCTTCGCGCAAAGCATCGTCGAGCTGCAAGCCCAGGATGTGAAGCGGGTGCTCGACAACGCGAACCAAGAAGAAATACAGCAGACCGCCAATCAAAGTCGCGAGCATAAAGATTTGCATGAACAGCGCGAGGATCTGATTCCCCTTCATCGCCATTTGGCCCATATCGTAGAGGACGATTGAGTAGGCCACGGCCTCTTGCGAGCCCGTATCGGGATTGTATTTGAGAATGGGAACTGCGACACCAAACTCGCTGGTGCTGATTGATCCTTCGGACTCACGAGCCTCTTGGCGGGCTTGGTTGACGAACGGTAGCTTAGAAAATTCACCGCGCTTGTTGGCCGGTGCCATGATGGTTCCATCTGCGGACAGAATCAAAACGTTGGAAACGCCTTCTTCAAGTTCGCCCAGTCGTACGCTGATCACTTCGTCGCGACGCTCGAGAATAGCCTGACGATTTATGGCGGCGAGGTTTCTCGCAATTGTTTTCGCGCGACGTGTGGATTCGAGTTTGATGGAGTTTTGAGTCATGCGCACCATCGGAATGGTTGCGATCATGGTTACAAGAATCACGTAAGCGGCAACGAACAGGAGCAGGCCTTGGCGGAAGCTCATTTTCTGAACGAGCATGTAGATTCCGGGCATTGCGACATGTTCGACGTAAAGTTTCAGGTTCTCCCAAAGATCAACGATGACATTTCCTGTGGAGGGTCGAATGACGGCCCCGGCCGAAATTGAGGCTTCCGGCGCGGCGGCAACGCCGAGCTGAGCAGAAGCATTGAGATCACCGGCGTACTGCGGAGCCGCGCCATAGCCTGGATCGAAGCTGGGCCCGGGTTCCAGCGCAGGCTGACCTTGAAGAGCTAAATTTCCGGCCCATGCGGGAAGCGGACTGTTCTGGCGAAAGCGTGGATCATATCCGGGTGGAAGCTTAAGAATGTCACAAACAACCTCGTGAAACGAGATTTTGTCGCCGGTACCCAGACGTTGATTCTGCACGCGCAGCCCGTTGACGAAAGTGCCGTTACGCGACTTCATGTCGGTGATCAAAAGCTTTCCGTCCTCTGTTACGAGAACGGTCGCGTGCTCCTTGGAGACGCCATGCGACGCCACCTTCACCTTACAGCTTGGGCTTCGGCCGACGATGTTGTAGCCAAGGTCGAGCGGTACGATTTGTCCGGCCTGAGGTCCGGTGAGGATGCGAATTGCCCAAGCGCTCGAGGCCATTTAAATCTCCTCCGCAATAGTCGCTTGAGAGTCAACGGATCCCAATTCGACGAGTTGCAAACGGTCGCCGATCTTGACCACATCACTGAGGCTTCCTGCGGGAAGTTCAAAGACGCTGTCGGCATTTTGAATCGGAAAGGTGATACGCCATGCGGGCAAATCTCGTCGAATGCCCACGACAGCGAGAGCACGATCGACAAACAGTACATCGATGGAAAACTTCATAAAGAAAGTGTGAATCGAATTGCATCGATGAATCCACAACGCGTGTCGCGCGGGAAGCTCGCGGCGCCCGAGTAAACCCTGCATGCGACTCAGCATGGTCTCAGCAACTTCGACGTGCTCAGCGATCATCTGACCTTGTTGTGTCAGTAGCCGCATCATCAGTTGCCTCCCCCGTACATGAACTGGAGGGCCACAGGTGCCATCACCATGATGAAAACCGCGGGGAGAATAAAGAGAACCAAGGGAATGAGAATTTTCTGTGAGGCCTTAGCACCTTCTTTTTCGGCCCGTACGAAACGCTCGAGCCGCATTTGCTCCGACTGATCTTTCAATACTTTGGCCACGCTTGCTCCGGTCGAGTCCGCGTCAATGATCACGTTCACCAAGGAGTTCACTTCGTTGAGGTCGCAGCGATAAGACAGATTGCGCAGGGCCTCGGCGCGTGAGGCGCCGAGTGTAATGTCGCGAAGTACTTGTTGAAGCTCGTCCGCGAATGTGGAGTTGCGATCCGCCTTTTCGATGATCCGCTGAATGGCGCCTTGGAAATCTAGACCGGCTTCCATAGAAAGTGCCATGAGGTCGATAAAGAAGGGCAACTCGAGCCGGATTGCTCCTTGTCGAGTGTTGCGCATTTTCGTCGCGTGCAGGTCCGGCATCCACCAACCCACAACAACGGCGCCGATGAGCACCATCGCCGGGTTGAAGCCCAGACTCAAAGCAAAGTTGAGGACAACCAGAATCACCGGCATGAGGACGCCCCAGAAGAGCTTTAGGCCGATGTACTCATCGACGTTCAGCTCCGAGGTCATGCCCGCCGTGACGAGTTGGTACTCCATCCGCTTGCGCCACTTTTTGTTTTTTATACGAACGGCATACTGGAGGGTGAACTGGTGCACGAGCGGACGTGAAAATTCGATGATGGGCGATTTAGACCGAGTGGGTGTGGTACCGGAGGCCCAGGAAAGCGCCGACATCCCCTCGTCGCGCGCCATGAGCGCCGAGACGAAAAAGTAGGCACAGCCCCCGAAAATCAGGATCCAAATTAAAGGGTCCAAAACACTACCCACGCGGCACCTTCCGTGATGTAAGGTGAGGCATGAACGAGCGCCAACTCGTCCTCGCATCACAGTCACCTCGTCGCCGTATGCTGATGATGGCACACGGCTACGATTTCACTGTTCTCCCTCTACAAATATCGGAAATTCCCGACGAAAACCTGAATCTCCAGCGTCGAATAGAGCGCTTGGCTCTCGATAAAGTCGAAGCTTGTATCAAATTGAGACAGGAGCATGGACATTCGTCTGATGCGTTGATCCTCACCGCGGACACCGTCGTCGCCCTCGACGAACGGATCTTGGGTAAGCCGAAGTCGGATGAAGAGGCCCAACGCATGTTGAGTTCACTCTCGGGCCGATCTCATCAAGTTCTGTCGGCTGTCGCCGTTCATGACGAGGTCACGGGCGAAACTCTGTGCGATCATGCGATCACCACGGTTTTCTTTCGAGAGCTGAGTCCATTGCAAATTCGAGATTACGTTCTCAGTGGTGAGGGACGAGACAAAGCTGGCAGCTATGGCATTCAGGGAATTGCCAGCGCATTCGTCGATCATTTTGAAGGTCCCTTCGATAACGTCGTGGGCTTACCCATGGATGTGGTCCATCGTCTCTTGGTTCAGCTGTCCTCACGAGGAGCTTTTGCCATTCCTTATCGTGACACGGGAATGGCGGAGCGGGCTCGGGCGATCGAGGAGCGCATTGTTCGAGCTTGTCAGGTGGCGGGACGCCCGCGAGACAGCGTGCAGTGGATTGGAGTCAGCAAAACTAAACCTTTGGTCGATGTCCTCGAAGCCGAGCGAGCTGGAGTTCGGGAGTTTGGTGAAAACTACGCTCAAGAGGCTGTCGTGAAAGTCGAAGAGCGCCTCGCGATCTCGCAGGCTTTGGGTTACCAAGGCCAGCACTCGGACGAGCTCAAAATTCCGTCTCCGTCGTCTTCGCGGCTTCGGACGCCACCTCGGTGGCATTTCATCGGACATCTACAAAGTAACAAAGTGAAAACTGTCGCGGGGCGATTTGGCCTGATTCACTCGATCGACCGAATGAGTTTAGTCGATGAGC
>CANHQR010000001.1 GCA_947462815.1 Pseudobdellovibrionaceae bacterium | reverse complement strand
TTTCACATCAGCTGCAACCTCGAGCCATGCAACCTCGAGCCATGCAACCTCGAGCCATGCAACCTCGAGCCATGCAACCTCGAGCCATGCAACCTCGAGCCATGCAACCTCGAGCCATGCAACCTCGAGCCATGCAACCTCGAGCCAGATGATGTCGCACGCATCACGGCGCTCGGCACCGCTCTCATTGAGGTGAATCCCAGATTGGATTCACCCGCAACGTGACCCTCCGCGCCGAGCTCGAAATCACAAGCCCCGCGTCGGAACTTGTTGACGAGCGACCGTCACGCGAATCACTTCCGCAGCGACCTGCGCATCGGCACCTTGAGGTACGATCACGAGCTGCAAGTTTCCGCGCGAGTCATTGCGAACCAACCGCACTTCGCGCAAGGTGTCGACCAAGCGCCCTTCAACCTGCACCACGCGTCCATCAATCGTGGTCACGGTCGGAGACAAATTGAGACCGATGTTGAGATCCATCGATCCACGAGGTGCGACCAGAGGTCCTGAAATACCAATGAGTTCATCAGATCCCGCGCGTCGAACTCGCATCGACAAGCCGAAGCTCGAAGCTCCACCGACGGTTTCAGAAGTCGCCAAGTTAGCCTGAATCATGCGCTCATCGCCCGAGCCTTGTTCGGAGTGAATCGCCATTCTCATCCAACGATCTGCTCCCGTCTGTCGGGTCGCGTGAGGAGTCTGGCCTTCAAAGGTGAGTACCGCCTTGGTTTGGCGCGCAATGATGTAGGCCGTTCGCACCGCTCCGCCCTGCATCGCCTCGCGAACCTTGACGACCACATTGCGACAGCCACCACTGAGATCCACACACTGAGCCTCGGCCTCGATATGCGGCCACACCTCGGCACGACCCACTCGGAAACTCATGTTCGCATCGACGCGACCGCGCATTTCGATGGGTCCATTTTGCCCTTGGAGATGAAAGCGCAAGGAGGCCCGCCGACGATTCCAGTCGACATCGAATCCCGCGACCCCGATGTCACGCGCAAGCTGGCGATTGGCTTCGCGCTGCTCAGGAGTCGACTGAGCCTCTTCGGCCGCCATTCGAACTCGCAATAGCTCGCGCAGTTGATCCACACTCGCTCCTGTATAGAAGAGTGGTTGCGCATCGGCGCCACGAATGTCGCTCTCCACATCCAACGCGGGAATTCCGAGCTTTTGCGAAGCCTCAAAGAGCTGTTCGGGAGTGAGACCGGAAGGATCATAATAGACCACGACGTCGCGAGGCGCCTTGTCGCGGGCCACCCCAGCTTCCGTCACGGGCTCTTGCGCGGGAGTCCCACCCTGAGCGTCGAGCTCAGTCGGTTCTTTGGGTACCGACGGACCGGCGGCCGGTGGTGCCGAAGGTGATGAGTTCTTTTTCGTGCAGCCGGCAGAAAGTGACGTCGAAAGCAGCATCACCATCATCAAACTTCGCCAAAGATTTTTGTGCGTCACGTTCTGCCTCCACATTCCGATTTGAGGTGCGATGCCGACGACATCCACATCTCCTAAAATTTCGAAGCTCACCGCAAGCTGGCCACCTGAACTCGGCCATGTCGTTGGCCAAATTAAGTTGGTTGCGGCTCGGGGAGGCTGCAAAGCCGGGACTCAGAGAGCTGCGGCTCAATTCGAATTTTGTGGATTTCACATATTGCAGGTGACAATTCGGGGCACTCGAGGGGCGACTTGTGTCGGCGAGCACGTCGAGCCCTCAAGGGTCGCTGGAGCAGATCCTTTGGAGCGCCCGACCCGAGCCAGAGCCTCCAGCGAGACTGACCAACTGCCGCATCAACATAGCTCGTCCACTTCCTCGCTCATTGACTCAGGCCACGGCGATTTGAGCTGAGCCGTCCCAGGTTCCTCGCTCGCATGAAGCTCAAAACCATCGAGAAAGCGCACGCATTCTTGATGCTTTTGTAAGTACTTTCGATGTTCATCGTAATTGGGATCGAACTCGGCCACTCGACTCCAGAACTTCGCGGAATGATCGAGGTGGGCTCGATGCGCCAATTCATGAATGACCACGTAGTCGATCACTTCGGGCGGCGCGAACATCAATTTCCAATTGAAGCTGAGATTCCCTGAAAGCGTGCAACTCCCCCAGCGAGTGCGCTGGGCCCGAAAAGAAACTCTCCCGTAAGTTTCTTGCATTCTCCCAGCCCAGTGGGCGACGCGTTCGGTGATGAGCCATCGAGCTTGAGCTTCATATTGGCGGCGAATCAATTTCTTCCACAACTCTGCGTCGGGTTCACTGCAGAAGATCTGGAGCTCGCGCTCGGCAAACTCCGCGCGAGCGCGACCCTGAAAAGGGATCCAGCGCAAGCGAAACTCCTGTCCCAAAAAGGGGACCTGCCCATCCACTTTCAAGATGGGAAGGCGGTGCGAGGGCCGAGTGCGGAATTTTTCCAGCTGCTGCCGAAGCCAATCAAGATTCTCAATCGCAAACTGAAGGGCAAATTCATCGCTATGCTGCCAAGGCACGGTCAGCTGGACTTGGCCGCGACGATTGATCAATAGACCCAAGCGCTTCAACCCGCGGCGACGCACGAGACACAGCGGTGCCTGCAAGGCCGTCTCGATTTGATGAATGTCCGCACGCTTGCTTCGTTTCATCGAGGTTCCAAGGTCAATTCTCTCTTCGGGTTCAATTTTTCACGTTCAGTTTTTTGCGTTCACTTTGTTCGAGTCACGTTGTCTGATTCAAACTGTTCGGTTCAATTTATCCGATTCAATTTGTCCGATTCAATTGGCGGGCGCTCCAAGGTCGCGAAGGCCAAAGCTTGGACGCCCGTGTCGTCATCAATTCAACCTCGACGATACCCAAAGTCTAGACAACTTGTTAAGACCAGCTCATGAGTTCACCCTACGACCGACTTTCCCCGGAAATTATTTTGGGCGCCGCAGAAGAATGGGGATTCCGGCCCACTGGCGAATTGGTGCAACTCAACTCGTATGAGAACCGTGTCTTTGACATTCGCCTTGAGCGTGAGTCTCAAGAACCGAGCTCACCCAGCAGCGTGATCGCCAAGTTCTACAGACCGGGTCGCTGGACACCCGACGCAATTCAGGATGAACACGAGTTTTTGGCCGAGCTCGCGACGGAAGGCGTACCCGCCGTTGCACCCCTCACACATCCGCGTGGAGGTTTCACCAAGAAGCACGGCGATTTTGTCACCGCGATTTTTCCCAAACGCGCTGGCCGCATGCCTCAAGAGTTTTTAGAGGGCGAGCTCCGTGCCGCAGGTCGCTTACTCGCACGCTTGCACAATGTCGGCGCTCGCCGGCCCGCGCGTCATCGCGTGACCCTGACCACTGACAATTACGGCCGAGTTCCGCTCGCCATGCTCGAGCGTTTTGCTTCTCCGGCCGTTTGGCCTCGCTATCGAGAGGCCGCCGAGAGCATTCTCGACTTTCTCGAGGAAAATATGGATGTGAAGGCGCACATCCGCATTCACGGCGATTGCCACAAGGGTAATCTGCTCAAAGATGACCGGCATGATGGGGTGGGCTTCTACTTTGTCGATTTCGACGATTTCGTAAACGGCCCCGTCGTCCAAGACTTTTGGATGCTGCTCTCCGGAAGCGTTGAAACCGACGACCAGGCCGCAGCGGAATTGGAAGAGCTTGTCAGCGGCTATGAAGAGTTGCGCGAAGCACCGCCGGATTTTGCTTTGATTGAACCGCTCCGGGGACTTCGCATCATCAACTACGCGGGTTGGATCGCCTCACGCTGGTCGGATCGGTTTTTCCCCACCCTTTTCCCCGGGTTCACCGGCGAGGCTTGGTGGCTGGATGAATGCCTCAGACTCGAACAGATTGCAGGGCGTTCAACCTAAGGCCCCGGTCTTGACGCATTCCTCACAGAGACGCACAGCGCTCAAATCTTCAGCAGCACAAGTTTTCCACAAGCTCCTAGGGAGCACCTCCTGCACCCCGCATTGCGTTACTCGCCGCGACATCGACTTACGGGATGCGCCCACGGCCACTCCCTGCTAGTCTCCGGCGGTTTCTTCGCCGAGGCGTATGGCCGGGTCCCACGCGACGAGGCACCGCTAACCCCGCCAGGTCCGAAAGGAAGCAACGGTAACGGAAGCCGCGTGCGACGTGGGGTGCCCGGTCACCATTTTTTCTCCGCCGAAGAAACGGATCATTCGGAGGCGATCTCTTAGACTTGAAATCTTGGATTCAGACTCTTGGATTCAGATTCTTGGATTCAGATTCTTGGATTTAGACTCTTCGATTTGAACTTTTAGATTTAAACTTTTGGGGCTGAAGACGAGGGGATTGTCATCCGCCGGATCCACAATCTTCGGATGCCGAACCTCCGGATTCAGAACCTTCGGATCGCCAACCGAAGCATACGACAGCAGGGCAAAGACTCATGAGCCAAGAGCTTGGATTTGGTTTAGATGCAGCGGACGCCGAGAACAAAGTGGGCTCATCCCGCTATCAGGTGATCGCGCGCAAGTATCGCCCGCAGAGCTTTCAAGATCTCGTCGGCCAAGAACACATCTCGCAAACTTTGCTCAATGCCTTGCGAGGCGATCGCTTACCTCAAGCGCTGCTGTTCACCGGAGTGCGTGGAACAGGAAAAACCTCGACCGCACGAATTCTCGCCAAGTCTCTTCGCTGCGCCAATGCGCAAGACTTTGTTCCCTGTGGAACTTGTCGAGACTGCCAGGACATCGCCACATCTCGAGCCATCGATGTGATCGAGATCGACGGCGCCTCCAATAACGGCGTCGACGCGATTCGCGAACTTCGCGACACCGTCGGCTACATGCCGTCATCAGGACGCTACAAGATCTATATCATCGACGAAGTTCACATGCTTTCGACAGCCGCTTTCAATGCGCTGCTGAAGACGCTCGAAGAGCCCCCTGCACACGTGGTCTTTGTGCTCGCGACCACGGAAGCGCAGAAAATTCCCAACACGATTCTCTCCCGCTGTCAGCGCTTTGACTTCCGCCGTATCCCTTCGCGAGTGATCGCTTCGCATCTGCAAAAAATCATCGATGCCGAAAACGTGCAGGCCGAGTCCGAGGCGATCTGGGCCATTGCTCGCCAAGGCGACGGCTCAATGCGCGACGCTCAAAGTTTGCTCGACCAAGTCATCACATTCTCAAATCTCGAAATCACGCTCAGCAAGGTGATTGAGGTTCTCGGTCTCACAGATCGACAATTGGTGATCGATGGGCTCGCGGCACTCGTCCAGCGAGATTTATCTCGCGCTCTGCAAGTCGCCGAGTCCGTCGGTAAAAGCGGTGTCGACCCAAAACTCTACGCTCAAGATCTGCTCGAGGAAGTCCGCAACCTGCTGATGGTTCGCCTCTGCCAAGACGATCCGACTCGCGTGGTCGATTTGCCCGATAGCGAAATTCAAGCGCTGCAAGCCCTCGCCCAAGAGGCGAGCAATGAAGACCTCCACATGCTCTTCGATATGAGCTTGAAAACTGTCAACGACATCCTCCGGTCACCCGACCCACGCTTGGTTCTCGAGATGGGCCTGCTGCGTATGGCGGGCTCGCCGCGACTCGCCCAGCTCAGCGAGATCTTGGCCAGCACGAACGTGAGCTCAAGCGCAGCGCGGCCCAAGTTAACGCCGTCGCAAACGACGCCATCACCGCGCGCCAGCTCTCCCAGCGCGGCCCCGCAGGCTATGCCCGGACCGGCTCCGACGGCTCCTTCCGTGGCCTCGCCCAGCGGCGAGGCACGCAAATTCAGCGTCGATGATTTCACCAAGCCGGCGAAACCTGGCGGGCAGAAGGTCAACATCGCACCGCCTCTTCACGAGCCCAAGGCTGAAGCTCCTCAGGCCGAGAGTGCGCCACCGACGGCCACTGTCGATGATGAGTCAACCAGCGATGATCCTTGGCATCAGTTCGTCCATCGCGTGAGAAAATCCAACGGACTGCTCGGGGCTCTCTTGGAAAACACGCACATTGTCGAGCAATCCGCGGAGCACCTTGTAGTTGGCGTACCCAAGAAGGTCTCCATCATTTTCGATAAGATCTCCGACCCGGAAAACATCAAACGAGTTGAGAATTTCATCGAAACTCTGTGGAGCAAACGTTTGAAAGTCAGTGTGCGTATGGCTGAGGCCAGTGGTCAGGTCCAAACCCCTAAGGATCAGCAAACAGCGACCAAAGCCGAGCGGGCCAAGACGATCGAACAAGCGATTGAACAGAACCCCATTGTGAGAAATGCAAAGAATGTATTCAAAACCCAAGTCAAAGGCATTCGCGACGTCGAGTAAGTCGCGCAGCTGAAGGTTCAAACTTAAGTCGATTGAAGGAGATCAGCATGAAGGGACGTGGCGGATTTGGCGGTGGAGGCGGAATGGCCAACATTATGCGCCAAGCGAATCAAATGCAGAACAAAATGAAGGCGTTGCAAGAGGAACTCGCACAGCGAGAGCACGAAGGCTCCGCCGGCGGCGGAGCGGTCACAGTGAAGTTCCGCGGTGATCATGAGATCATCGCCGTTCAGATTAAGCCTGAAGTCCTGCAAAGTGGCGACGTCGAAATGCTTCAAGATTTGGTGATCACCGCAGTCAATGATGGTCTACGCAAAGCCAAAGACGTGAACGCCAAAGAAATGCAGGCCGTGACGGGCGGTTTTGGATTGCCATTCTGAAGTTCGTTCACTTCACTAGGACATCATGCTTCGCATTACTTCCCTCGAGAAACTGGTCCACCAACTGAGTCGCCTGCCGGGCATCGGTCCGAAGACGGCCCAGCGCCTGGCCTATCAAATTTTGCGACAACCCGAGTTGTCGCAGAGCCTGCAAGAAGCGCTGGTCAGCGTGCGCGAGCAAGTGCATCTGTGTGAGCAGTGCTTTTCCTATACAGATGAGGCTGCGATTTGTCGCTACTGCGCCGATCGCTCCCGACGCGACGATGTGTTGTGTGTGGTGGAAGAGCCTTCGGATATTGTGCGTGTCGATGGCTCAGGTGTCTTTCGAGGCCGCTTTCACGTTTTGCATGGGGCGATCTCACCCCTCGATAGCATCGGTCCGGATGATCTCAAAATCTCGGAGCTGTGGCAGCGCATCGATCGAGCCAAGGCCTCTGGACAGCCCATCGAAGAGGTGATTCTCGCTCTCGATCCCGACCTCGAAGGTGACACCACCGTGTTGTATCTCGCAAAAGTTCTTCACGAGCGCGGCATCAAGGCCACGCGAATCGCCAGCGGTGTGCCATTGGGAAGCGATATCGATTTCGTCGACGACCGCACGCTCGGGCGAGCGCTCGAAAACCGGGTGGAGTTGTAAGCTATGGCGTTCATCAACAACGAAGCCAAAGAAATTCACTGCAAGCTCGTCTATTACGGACCTTCACTCGGAGGGAAAACCACGAATGTACAGTGGGCTTATTCGCGAACAGCGGGTTTGGGTGCCTCCGAGATGCTGGAGTTCGGCGTCGGACCGGAGCGCACACGCTTTTTTGACTTTTTGCCCATGGACGTCGGCGATATCCGCGGCTGGAAGACTCGCTTTCACCTATACACGGTTCCGGGGCAAGTGGTGTACGACGCGAGTCGCCGACTCATCATGGGCAATATCGATGGCGTGGTTTTCGTTGCGGACTCACAAGCCGAGCGCATGGAAGAGAATCTCGAGTCGATGCGCAACCTCGAAAAAAATCTAGAGCAAAAGGGATACGACATTCGCCGCATTCCCTTTGTGATTCAATACAACAAGCGCGACCTACCCAACGCCATACCGATCGCTGAAATGCGGGCAGCCCTCAATCGAGTCAACGCACCAGACTTTGAAGCCGTAGCCTCTCAAGGCCAAGGCGTCATGGAAACCTTGAAAACCATTTCGCGAACGATCGTCACCACGTTGAAAGGCGGCGAACTTTGATCGCCTTCCATTGGGAGCCCAATCCGCAGCCCAAAGTCTTACCACCCCCTCAAGATTTGGGTTTTGGAAAACATTTTTCAGATCACATGCTCTTGGTGGACTGCTCATCGACCATCGCTCACGGAGTCAGCGCGACCGACGCCGAGGGCTGCGCCTGGCATTCTCCGCGCGTTCTGCCCTATGGGCCCTTGGGTCTCGATCCCGCGGCCTCGGTGCTGCATTACGGACAGGCTTTGTTTGAAGGCCTCAAGGCCTATCGTGGGGACGACGGCCTCGTCCGACTCTTTCGTCCCGAAATGAATTGGAAGCGCCTGCAGGCGGGCGCGGACCGCCTTTGCATGAAGGCTCCGCCTTTGGAGGTCTTCCTCGATTCACTGATTCGCTTTTGCCAGATCGAGGATCGATGGATCCCCACCGCACCGGGCACTGCATTCTATTTACGTCCCACTCTCATCGGCGTGGGCGCTTTTCTCGGCGTTCGGCCCTCGAAGGAGTACTTGTTCTATCTGATCGGTTCACCCGTTGGCGCTTACTATGGCGAGGGTGCTGACAGCGTGAAAATCAAGGTCGAGCAAAAGTTTATCCGTGCCGCACCTGGCGGAATTGGCGCAGCCAAGACGGGCGGCAACTATGCCGCCAGTTTGAAGGCGGCACTGGTGGCCAAGCAAGAGGGTTACGCACAAGTGCTGTGGCTGGACGGCGCTCGTAAGGAAGTTGTTGAAGAAGTGGGGACGATGAACGTCTTCTTCAAACTTGGAGACAAGGTCTTTACACCGCCTCTGAACGACAGCATTTTGCCCGGCGTGACCCGCGACTCGGTGATCCAGTTGCTCAACTCGCAGGGTGTCGAGGTCGTACAGCGCGCGCTCAGCCTGGCTGAGATTCGCGAAGGCCTCAAGTCCGGACAGCTCAGCGAAATTTTCGGAACAGGGACAGCCGCGAGCATTTCGCCGGTCTCCACGCTCGGTATCGATGGGCAGCAGATGAGCGTCGGCAGTGGTCAGGTCGGCCCTCTTTCTCGGCGACTTCTCCAACAGCTCACCGACCTCCAATACGGGCGCAGCGAGGACCTCTGGGGTTGGACGCTCGCTGTACCACGCGCCTAGCCGGGTTCGGCGTCCACGCGTCTCAACCCTTTTTTGGGATAGACCTTGCCGAGCTCACCTCACAGAGGGATAACTTCGCGCATGAGCAACTCCCTCCAATTGCGCGATGAAATTCTGAAACTGAAAGCGCAGAAACAAGTGCTCCTTCTCGCTCACTATTACGAGGACGGAGCCATTCAGGATCTCGCCGACCACGTCGGCGACTCGCTGGCGTTGGCGCAATGGGGAGCTCGTTCGGAACAGCAAATCGTGTTGTTGGCTGGGGTCACATTTATGGCGGAGAGCGTGAAGCTTTTGTCGCCTCAAAAAATTGTGATTGCACCGGATCTCAATGCCGGATGTTCCCTGGTCGAAAACTCACCCTATCAAAAAATGCTCGAATGGCGCCTTCGCCATCCGCAAGCCCTCATGGTGACCTATGTGAATTCGAGCGCTCACGTGAAGGCCATTACGGACGTCTGCGTGACCTCATCCAATGCCGAAAAAGTCTTGGCGGCCATCCCAAGCGACCGGGAGATTTTATTCGGACCCGATCAAAACTTAGGCCGCTACTTGATGAAAAAACTCAATCGGCCCATGCAGCTCTGGGCTGGCAATTGCGATGTGCACCTGCTGTTCAGCGCGCGTCGTCTCGAACAACTCCGGGCTCGTTACCCGAAAGCGCGAGTCCTCGCTCATCCGGAGTGCGACGAAGGCATCCTCCGACAAGCCGACGTCGTCGGCTCGACATCGCGCTTGCTCCAAGAAGTGAAAGAGAATCGCGAAGTGCAGCAGTTCATCGTCGCCACCGAGCTCGGGATCTTCCATCAAATGCGCTTGGCCCGGCCCGACGCCGAACTGATTCAATCACCTCCGGAAGGCAGTTGCGCTTGTGCGGAATGTCCTTATATGAAGCTCAACACTCTCGAGAAGATTCGTAATTCTCTGCGCGATCTTTCCCCGCAAATTGAGATTCCTTTTGAGGTCGCAACCCAGGCTCGTACCAGCCTCGATCGGATGATGCGAATTACAGATGGTGAAAGCGTGTCTTGGCCCGAGCACTTTGTCGATCCTCGATTGCCGGCTGAACCTCCCTACCGAGCCGAGCGCGGCCTCATCCCGCGCTTCACGCTTGAGGCTTGAGCCCCGATGACCGACTCCCTCATGCATGGTTCAAATTTCGACTACGCCGCCATTGAGCATCGACTCGCCAATCACCGATCGCGAATTCTCTTTCTCGCCACACTACCTTCCATACTCGTCTTTCTGCTACTCGCGGCTTGGTTTAAAAGCTTGGTGCTCACGGCAAACAATGTCGTCTTTATGGCGCTGACGATCACCGCACTATTCCTCCTTGAACGCGGCTACTCACGACTCGCCAAACTCATGTTCCTGATTCCTGCCAATCTCACCATCTTTGCCTTCGCCGATAGCGCAGAGATATCGACCGGTGTGCATATGTTCTATATTCCTGCCCTTCTATTACCCCTCGCGTGCTTTCCAAGAGCCCAATACGTTTATGGAATTGCGCTTAGCATACTGTCCGCCACGCTTTGGTTTATTCAACTCTATTACCCCGCGCAGTTGATCTATCCGCCCGTCGACGGCTTGATGCAGCTCTCACCCATGATCCCCGCCGTCGGCGTCGCGAGTATCTTGGCCGCGTTCTTCTACTTGGGCTTTCGCGAGTTCGCTCGGCTTTTGATCGAAAGCGAAACAGCCAAAGCGGAGTCTATGCAAAAAAGCCGACTCGCCGCGATAGGCGAACTCTCCGGCGATATCGCCCATGAGGTGAACAACCCGTTGGCCATCATCTCGCTGAAGAGTCAGAAGATCCTGGATCGAATCGAGGAAACTCCCCATCTACCTCAAGAGTTCCGCGACGAGATTCTGCGCGATACCAGTAAAATCGTGTCGGTCTGCCAGCGAATCGCAAAAATCATTAATGGCCTAAGAGTGATTTCTCGTGCGGATTTCTCTGAAGATCTCGAGAGCGTTTCTCTTCGATTGATCATCGAACAGACGCTCGAAATCACCCAAGACCAGTGGCGCGATCTGCACTTTGAGCTGATCGTCGACGCTGAGGGCCCGATCGACTGTCGCCCCGTGCAGATCTCCCAAGTCCTTATCAACCTCATTCACAATGCCGAGTACGCGACGCGAGGTCAGCAAGATCGATGGATTCGAATTCAAACTCATGACCGCGGCGAGGATTGGTTGATTGAGGTCATGGATTCAGGACCTGCCATCAGCGCGGAAGCGAAGCAAAAGCTGACCCAGCCGTTTTTTACGACGAAGCCACCCGGCGTCGGCACCGGCTTGGGTCTTAGCATTTCACGGCGAATCGTCGAACGCCATGGCGGCCGACTCGCACTGGATGTCGACCGCCGCGAAACCTGCTTTCAGATTTTCTTACCGAAGCCCGTACCTCGAACTCAGGAGATCAAGTCCTGACATCGAGGAATCTCGATCATCCGAAATGACTTTTGCTCGTCTTCAGTCTCGCCCCGTGTGTTGCGAGCTTCGACGCTGACCGAAGCATCGGAATTGATTCTAAAATTACGCAGCGACGGCACTTCTTGACCGTCGAATTCTGCATAAGAGGTTAGACCCTCCAGAATTGCGGCCACGGCTTGCGGAGATCCTACAAAACAGGCGATTGAGTCCGAGGACGAACGCACATTCGCTTTCGGCACCACCTCATTGATAAAGCTGTAATAAAAGTCCCAGTACGCCCTGCCTTCTTCACTCTGAATGTCAGGTGCGGGACTATTGCTCCGGAGAGCCGCAGCGAAGCCATCACTGTCGACGCGACCGTCTTCAAGAGTCACCTGGATGCTGGCACCCGGAGTGTCAGCGGAGGCAATCGACAGAAATCGATTTGGAGCCAGACCGATCATACACAACGCCAAAACCATTAAACCCATCCGCATACGAACCTCCTCAGATCCCTGGTCATTTCGTCCCTCAGCGTCTTGCGGGAACAGCAAAACGAGGGCCGTCGCCTCGGCGTTCACCCATGTTCACCCGTACGAGCCGGAATAGGGCTCTGCTTCCTGGTCCGGGCGACTCGCGCACAAATTCCAGAACTCCGCGATCTGTTCTCCAGCAAGCCTCCGCGCCAAACCTCGCAGCAAAGATACATTCTTCGTCGACTCGCCGTCGCGCCCGGAACGCACTCCGCACGCGAATTTCACCTGAGGGCCAAGGAGGAACTTGAGTAAAAAAAGTTAGACAGCAAAATCTGCGGCGAATTCCTCAGTGGTTCTGGGCCTCATCTCGAACTGAGACATGGAGAGTGCGACTGAGGCTCAACTTAGGTCCGGGCCTCACCGAAGAGTTTGTAAGAGGAAAAAGCAGCCGCCGTCGCAGAGGATCCGGGACGGAGCACCAGACGATCGGTGAAGTGAAGGGGGATTTGATGTCAGAAAAGAGCACGCGCGAACGCCGAGGTTCGCAACGAGAAGTCGTCGAACCCCTCGAGATCCGAGGCTTCACTTCACTGGATCATATGACGCAGCTTTCGCGAAAGGGTTGGTTGGTCGAAGCCTCGACGCGCGGATTTCTGCTCGAAGTGGATCGCAAAGATCTCGCACCCAAAGTCTTTCGCGACTCACTGTCGCTTCAAGAGCTCGAAGGCGATCGCGTCTATCTGACAATCGATGCGATGAATCTCGAAATCGGCGGAACGATTGCCCGCACGAAGCGCCTCACCAAGGACCGCTGGCAGATCGCCATCGACTTCTCCGAGGATGCTCCGGAATATTGGCGGGAATGTCTGCTCGAGCTTCTGCCGCGTCCGGGCGGCTTTTGACAAACGCGACGAAGTTCGCTTTCTGTCGTGAATGCTTTCACGTGCGGACTTTTCAATCCCCGATGACATCGTCTATTGGAACTTTGCGGGTATGTCCGCGCTCCCGCAGCGCGTGCTGATGGCGGGCCGTGAGGCGGTTGAGCGGAAAGCGCAGCCGTGGACTCTTCCCATCGACTATCATTTTTTTGCGGAAACTGATCTCGCCCGCGCGGAGTTCGCCGGCCTGATCGGCGCTCAACTTGAAGACATTGCCCTTCATCCCTCCGCCACTTACGGAGTGGAAACAAGCGTTCGCAATTTGCTCACCCAAAACTGGCTTCAGTCCGGCGATGAGATTCTGATGCCCGACGAGGAGTTTCCGGCGCTTCGCTATCCTTTGGCTCGGCTCGCAAAACAAATCGGAGCGCGTCTTGTGCGCGTTCCCCGACCCCGCGACCAAAACTGGACACGCGCCATCCACGAGGCCATCAACTCGCGAACTCGCGTTGTGGCACTGACACCCTGCCATTGGACGGACGGCGCGCGGATCGATGTGGGTTCGCTCGCTCACGAAGCACGCCAACGCGACGCCATTGTCATCGTCGATGCCTGCCAATCCGCCGGCGCCGTGCCCTTGAACGCACGCGAATGGCAAGCGGACTTCATCGTCGCCCCGACTTACAAGTGGCTGCTCGGACCGTATTCATTTTCGTTCATGTACGTCGATCCGAATTCGCCGCTGAAGGCGACCGAGCCCCTCGAGGAATACTGGGCCTCGCGCGAAGGCGCACAGGACTTCGCAGCGCTCGTGCGCGATCTCGACAACTACCAAGCGGGCGCGCGACGATTCGATGTCGGTGAACGAGCGAATTTGCAGTTGCTCCCGATGGCGATCGAAGCCCTTCGAGTGATCCGCGAAATCAAGCCCGAGAGAATCGCCGACGAGCTCTCCACCTGGACGGAACTGCTCGCGCATCAACTCGGTAAAATGGGATTCCAGCTTCCGCCACCTGAGCAGAGATCACCCCACATGCTGGGTATTCGCCAGCCCCAAGGATGGCGACCCGGTTTACTCGAGCGATTAGAAGCGCAAGGAATTTACGTCAGTCAGCGAGGCGAGGTATTGAGACTTTCTCCGCATCTCAACATCTCCGCATCCGACGTTGAAAAACTGCTGCGAGCCCTGAGCGAAGAAATCTAAAGCGCAGGCCTAAAGAGCGACAAAGCCAGGCACCACTCGCTCACTGACCAAAGCCACAGAGTAGTGGGCCGGCAGGAACCAGCTGACGGCCTCGGCGATTCCTGCATGCTCTGTCGCCGGAGGCGAATTCAAGCTTTCGATACTGAACGCCAGA
Organism: Pseudobdellovibrionaceae bacterium; assembly: GCA_947462815.1. Classification (GTDB taxonomy): domain Bacteria; phylum Bdellovibrionota; class Bdellovibrionia; order Bdellovibrionales; family JAMPXM01; genus UBA2339. The sequence goes on along the minus strand of CANHQR010000001.1, from coordinate 132,448 downwards.
TCCCAGTCTTTCTCATCGCGACTGAGCATCAACACGCGCGGAGCTGAAACGCGCTGCCGTTTCAAGAAGTCGCGCAAGACTTGACGAACATCCTCCGGCAAATACGTCGTGCTCGGCGGACCCGCAAAGAGTTGTTCGCCGTCGCGAATGATCAACTCGGAAGACTTCTCGGGTGCCGGGGTCAAAAACTCGCCTCGCTCTCGGCAGTTCCAAATCATGCCGTACGTGAGGACATAGTCGGGCATCGCTTGATCCGGATTCACAACAAATCCGATGCCGCGCGTGGAGGCCCAGCGCACCAAGTTCATCATCGGCTCATCGCCGCCCGTACGTAACATCATGTAGGGCCAGGAGTCGGGCCCTTGCACGGGCTGATCTTGCACCAAACTCATTCGCTCATGACAGAGCGCAGAAAGGAACTGCACCTCCCAGTCGGGATCGCGATCCTGCAATTTCACTTTCAGTAAGGTCGGAATTGTGTCGAGTGCCATAGCGGCCCGCAAGTTAAACGCATCCCGAGGCCTCCGCAACTCCACACCGAAGAGGTGCCCCAGTTTTCTACTCTGAAGCGCGCTGCGACATGCCGATCCTCGGTTGAAACTAATCCTCGGCATTGTCTCTCTTTATTAGCCAAAGCCTGAAAAAAAGTGCATGTTCTGAGCCTCAAAATTTGTCGGCCCTCGTGCAGGCCCAGCACGGATCGCGCCCCCCGAAGAGGGGCCTGACAAGCGGGCCTGACCAACGGGCCTGCCAAGCGAGCCTCACACGCTCTCACTACAGAGGGTCAAAAGAGGACGTTAGGGGAAGAGGGATTCATGTCGCGAACTTTTCTGAAGACCACTCAGCTGTATCGCTGCTCCTTGCTGGCCGTCGCTGCAATCAGCATCACGGCACTCGGCCTGTCGGCTTGTTCGCGTTACGGCGCTCAGGTCATCGACACAGAGGCGCCGACGGTACTCCGCATCGACACACAACTTCTACCCTCCGTGAGTCCGAGTGCGAAGCGTCTCGCCGATGTGAAGATGCAACTCGCCCAGCGGGCTCGACAAAAGGGTCGGGAATTTTCACGCGCGCTCACTTCGAATCCCGCGGCCGCCATTGCGAGCCGTGTGACGTTCGATAAGGCCACTCTCCTCAACCGAGACTTCTTGTTTGGTTCGGACTTGCAGTACTCCACGATCGGCGAAGAGGACGGCATGCTCCTCCAGAGCATCGCGATCGGCCACGTGTTGTCTCGCTTCGTCGTACAAGGCGACCGCTTGCAGTTGCGCGCCACCGAGCGATATCGCTTCGAATCCGATATCAACCAACCCGAGCAACTGATCGCCGAATACCCGATCGTGGCGGAAACACCGGCGACCATCACCGTCGAAATTCATCGCGCTGCAAGCATGCTCGGCGCACTCTTCGGACCTGGGTCTTCGGAGCGCGTCAGCTGGATCCGCAGCATCGAGTTCGTACCCCAAGGCAACTATCTGCTCATCGAATCCACGGTCGAAATGGCGGACGGCTCGATTGTCGAATTCATGGAGTCGAGCTTCCCGCGCGATACTCTGGTCCCGGCGGGCACTGATCCTTTGTTGGATGATCCACGCTTAAACCCGCAAGCCGCTCGCTACGGTTTCCTCAGCCAGCCCGTGTGGCTGGATCTTCCGGCAGGACTTGGTCGCATGCGTACGGCCACTGCGAAGCGCTTCGATGTTCAAGGTGGCAACAAACCGATCGAGTGGTGGGTCACACCGAACATCCCCCAAGATTTCGTCGAACCTGTCCGTCACGGCGTCGAAGCTTGGAACCGCTACTCGCAAGCCATGTGGGGTAAAGACATGGTGCGCTTCATGGGCGTATTACCCCAAGGCGTAAAGCTGGGCGACCCGCGCTTCAACGTGATTAACTGGGATTCGGTGATGAATGCTTCGAGCGCCTACGCGTCGCAAGCTTCAGACCCCGAAACCGGTATCACTTCGCATGGCGTGATCTATCTACCCTACGCATGGATCGAAATCGGACGCGAGTTCTGGGAAACCGGTTCGCTCACACAAACTCGGACAGCAGCTCTGAAGGCCGCTCTCGATCGTTTGCATTGGATGGGCGAACGTCACTCTCTCCCCTGCTTCTTTGAAGGCGAACGCGCCATCACTTTAGGTATGAAATCATCTCCCGAAGTTCTCGCTAAAGAACTTCTCAAGGGTGTGCTGTTCCACGAAGTCGGCCATGTCTTGGGCCTGGCCCACAACTTCAAAGGCTCGCTCAGCTACGACCCAGATGCCGCCAAGCCGGTGTTTTCGAACTCCATTATGGAGTACAACTCTTACGCGCTGGAAGATGGGGCCTTCGACACCCATGGGGTCGCGCAAGGTCCGCTGCTCGAGTACGACCGTCAGATCATCTCCGTGCTGTACAATAACGGCGCCGACGTAAAAGTCACAGATCCGCAGGTCCCCTTCTGCGACGACGGCATGGCCGACGCCGAACAAGGTGGCGTCGATCCCTTCTGTGTTCGTTATGATGTTGGTCGAGACCCCACCCAAATCTTGCAGCGCTGGATGCAGCTCATCCAAGACCCCGCCGCAAAAATGGGCCGCACGCACAGTTTGGCCACAGCGTTGTCTGAACTTGTGACTGATCTCGGCGATCCCGCCGAGGTGGCAACAGAGTTCGACATCCTGATGAGCGAGTACAAACTTCGCAACCGTTTCGCCGCGCTCACGAGCTATTATGTTGCGCAAGGCCTCGGCGCAACCTTGCGCGAGAACATTCGCGTGCTGAAAGTCTTCCGACCTGGGAGCCTCTCGCCCGCCTATGATGAAGCGGAGGTTCGCCAGCGCGTGGAAACCACGCTCCACCAATTCCTTCAACTTCGCGAGCTTTCGCCCGCAACGAAGAAGGCCTTCTTCGTCGCAGGTGAAGCAACAGCCAACTGGCTCAAGCAAACCGCCTGGTTCCAAGCTCAAGACTCAAACCAACAGCAGCAACGCATCTTCTCATTCTTGAAAGTCGCTCACGAGGCGCTTGAGAACACCGAACAGAATTTACTCACGCGGGTTCGCGGTCGCGTGCTCGGCAGTCTGCAACGCACACCTGAGGCGCCGTTTTATCTCGGAACGATTCAAGGTCGCGCGGTAGACTTCGAAGCTCAGCTGTTGGGTCATTTGAAATCGGCCCTCACCGGCGGCCTCATTCTGGGCCAACCGGCCAGCTTGTTCGAACGCCAAAATGCGGCAAATGCTTTGCGCAGCTTTATGGATCTGCCGGAAGGTCAGCTCGCGGCCCAAGAGGCTCGAGCTAAAGCCATCGCGGATGCGCGACTCGCGACCGACGCTGCCCAACGCGAAGCTCTCCGTCAGCTCGCGAAGGATCTGGAGTGAGCGAGACGCCCTATCAGTTCACAGATCGGCGAGGTCTACCCAAGGCCTCGCTTTATCGCGAACTGCATACGGAGTTCACCGGTCTTGTGGGGACCCGCTGGCTTGCCAATTGTGCCAACTTGTCGAGTCTCCTCTATCAACACTTGCCCGATTTGAACTGGGCGGGATTCTACTTGGCCGACGAGTCTTCGCATCTTCGGCTCGGTCCATTTCATGGACTCCCCGCCTGCCTGGATATTCCCATCTCTCGGGGCGTCTGCGGGGCCGCCGCGCGAACGCGTGAAATCCAGATCGTTCCAGATGTGGAGCAGTTCCCTGGTCATATTGCGTGTGACGCGAGATCGCGAAGTGAAATCGTCTTGCCGATCCTTCTCCATCGAGGCCGCACCAATGAAAAACTTCTCGGCGTCTTGGACCTCGACTCGCCCCTTCCCAATCGCTTTGATAATATGGATGCTGAAGGCCTGCAGTTGCTCATCGATGTTCTCGTGGAGAAATCAAAATGGCCGAGCCGTTGGTCCGACGTACTCTAAAGAGGAGTTTCAAGTCGCGACCCCAAGTCGCCGCCGGGGTCGCCTCGCTTGTTCTACACGCCGCTTTGCTGTTTCTTCTCCGACCCGAAGAAGCGGCCAAAGAACTCAAGCCAACCCCCTCGCTGATCGAACTGAGCTTCTCGGAGTCGGAGTCGCCTTCTTCTCCCTCGAGAACAAGCTCAGCTTCGCCCGGACCGTCCGCCCCGAAAGCTCCTGGCTCTTCATCGGCGCAAACGAACTTTGGATTGCGTTCGGCCGATGAACGCCGCGCTGTTTGGAGTCGAGCGGCTCGAACCGGCGACCTCGCCGTTAGCGACGAGTTGGCGGCTGCGAACTCCGCACCTGCTGATCCTTGGCAATCTGTAGAGGCCGCCGGGCACGGTTATTCTTCCGCAGTTCAGTACGGAAATGCGATGGGCCTGCAACAAACTCTCGAGTCACTGCACTTCTTCCAAGCGCTGCATCGACGCATCGACGGTCACCTCGTTTTTCCTGACGACTTCGCAAGACATCGAATCGAAGGCCAAGTGCGAATCGAGGCCGAGCTCACGCAAGACGGTCGACTGCTCCGCTTTACATCCTTCAACTCCGAACATCGCGTGCTGCCGGCTTACCTCATGGCACTGCTCACGCAAGTTTTGGAGAAGCCACTTCGCCCCCAAGAACACGCGCCGAACCCGCGCGTTCATGTTGCTTTCGATTTCGATTTTCGAACCCGTCTTCGCGGCATGCCGGAAAATCCGGCACCCAGCGGCGCCCAGAAGAATCATCTTCGCTTTGCTCGCGACGCCATAGTCCCCTCGCAACTCGAGGACAAAATCCACGAAGTCTTCACCCACTACATACCACCGGTCATTCCCATCCCCGGTGGCGTCTACATCGACTTCGTTTTGGCCTACGAGTACGTGAACAATTTGATCGAGGGCGCCCCCACCGAGTCCGACGCTCGACAAGCCCGCATCGAAGATTTACATGAACGCTTGCGCTCAACTCTCCGACAATCCCGTGAGCGCGGACCAAGCGAGTCGCCGACACCTCAACCTGAGTCCTGAGTCCAACACCGACCTAAGTCTGAATTTCGTCGCGATCTTGGCACCTCACCAAACTCCCGGCGACGATCTTCCGTAAGATAAGGTGATGCTTCGAGAAAAGCTTGTCTCAAGGACCTGTTTCGTCCTTGTGGCGCTCATCACGCTTTCGACTTCAATCTCTTGCGGCCCCAGCTCGCAGAGCCCCAATTATATTTCTGAGAACGAGGACTCACTCGCCGGACCCATCGAGAACTATCCAGATCTTCCGCCCATTCCGACTGATGAATGGCCTCAAAGCGTTCCAGCCCCGGCCTGGGAGAACTCGCGACCTGAGGCCCGAGACTGGTCACTCTTCGTGGCCAAGTTTGTGCGCGAGTCCACACCGCAACTCCTCGAAGGCTCGGCCGATATCACTGAACTTTGCCCTGATTACAACAGGCTCGATGAACGAAATCGCGCAGCTTTTTGGGCCCATTTCATTTCCGCGGTTGCATACTACGAAAGTGGTTGGCGGACGACCACACGCTTTCACGAATCCAGCATGGGCATAGACCCCATCACAGACCAACCTGTCTACAGCGAAGGCCTCCTGCAGCTCTCCTACCAAGATGTGCGAGCTTATCCCTTTTGCAACGAATTCAATTGGTCCTCGGATCGTCGACTTGCGCCGACTGATCCACGCAAAACGATCTTCCATCCGCTGAAGAACTTGCGATGCGGTCTTCTCATCATGAATCGCCAACTGGAGAGGCGAAATCGCATTCTCCTCGAGTCCGGCGTTTACTGGGCCGTGCTGAAGATTGGCGGCCGTTTCAACAAAATTCCGCAAATCCAATCGACAACTCGCAAGCTACCGATCTGCAAAAAGGCGAGCTGAGAGCAATCGGTCGCACACGGCATTCAACGGGCACACTTGCGAATTAAAAAATCACACCAAAGTGAAACCCGGGCTCGAAAGTCGCTGAGGCGGCACCACGCTCTTTCTCTTCAAAAATGGAGGTAAACCGCGCTGAATTGGCCAACTGGTCATGGCGAAGGAAGGTTCGATAAAGAACTGACCACCGAACTCGACGTGATAGCCGAGGCGCCAGGTCGGCGTAGAGGGCCACAAACTCAAACATTTTCTGCATAGCCACCTCGAGTGAGGAGATTCACGGGTGACAACACGATCATTCGCGGTGATCACAGGGATCGGAATCCGCCGAAACTTGAGGAAAAATGGTAGGCGCTAAGGGACTCGAACCCCTGACCCATACCTTGTAAGGGTATTGCTCTACCAACTGAGCTAAGCGCCTCTAAAAACAATCCAAAAAACTGATCGACGAAGACATCTCACCGTAACTCTTGTCACACCATCCGAGCGCACCTTTTGGCGCGCCTCTTGGGCACACCTGGGGCGAGACCCGTAGGACACGCTCAGGATCACTGCTGAGTACGACGTCGTGCCGCTTCCGCTTGAGCGGCGGCCTCGGCTTCTTGCTGCTGGCGAATCATCGCCGGCAGCGACAGAGTCGAGATTCTACGGATTTGCAGATGAATGTCATCTGCTTCTGTACCGTTGAACGGACGAATCGTGATCACATTCACGGTACGTGCACGAACTTTAGGCGACACCTTCGTCTTAAACTGACGAATGAAGACCATATAGTTCACCGAGCCAGATGTCATCGCCGCGCGAACCATTGTATCGTTGGACGCCGTCAGGCCCGTGCCCTCGGCCGTCACGCGCATGGACTTTTGATCGAACGCCAGAACCTCGAGCAACTTCTTGCTTTGGCAGTCCGTCTTCACCTCAAAGCTGAAATACATTTGCGTGCCGTCCGGCAGAGTTCCTGTCCAAATGCCTTCGATGGTTGCCCACGGGAAGGGTTGCAAGGCGTCCAACGGGAAAGGACCCACGGGATCTGTACCCAACCGTGACGCACTCGAAGTCGGCGACGTCGGATAGACAGCCGGAGCCGCCGCGCAAGGAAGAAGGGGCGCTGCGTTCGCTGAGGTCATCGCCGCATCAAAAACGAGGAGCGCGACGGCGAAAGTGCAGAGTGTCTGCATCACCACTTTAAAACTGAATGTCGATGAGGCGTTCAAGTTCCCCTCCCTCATTACTGCTCCAGTAGCACTTTCGTGTTCTTGTTCAGGTAGTAGCCGTTCTTTGCGCGGAAAATGTAGCGCGGCTTTTCGTAGTCCGGCTCGATCAGCTTTCGCAGTCGTTTGATTGTGACGTAGATTTTATTGTCATGAATGGCCGGATCGTAATCTTGCTTCCAGACCTGCTTTACGAGTTGCTCTTTCGCATAGACCTCGCCCGGATGCCGCATGAACAAGCGAAGCATGTCGAGCAAAATGAACTGATTTTTGAAATCCACGCGACCCTTTTTGCGCTCCAGAACCGAGTGCGATCCCGCATCGAAAATCAGGTCGTAGTCTTCTTTTGACGTCACACCCAAATCAGCCAGCTGCTGATCGATGTGACGACTGAGATACTTCAAGTTGGCCGGGTCCGCCGACTTTTTGGCGAGCTTGAAGTACATGCGGGCCATATCGAGCTCGCCCGAATCGCGATAGGTCGCGGCCGTTGAATACAGAAGCTGCAAGTAGAGATAGAGATTCTTTTCTTCGCGAAGCAGGTCGTAGCAATCCCAGAAAATTTCCAGCGCTTGCTCGAACTTCTTCATCTTTCTCAAGATATTGCCGTTGATCATCTGGCTCGAGATTTTGATTTCTCGGAGCGGCAAGACCTGGAAAAAGACCTGCAGATTATAGATTTCCTTGAGCGCTTCGGCTGTGCGATCCAGTGAGTAGTAAGTCACTGCCAACCCGTTGATCGCGTAGCAAATGTCGGCTTTCGAGTCCGATGCCAGAGCAATCGCGAGGGACTTCTGGAAATAGTCCAGAGCCACGTCGAATTGCCCCTTGTAGGACGCGCAGATGCCGAGGGTGTAGTAGGTCTTCGCGTTGAGCTCAAAGCCCTCTTTCAAAACCAAATCCTGCAAGGCCTCTTTCGTCGCATTGATGGCCGCGACGTCCTCGCGCTCCGCGTACATGCGCAGCAGATGATTCTGGCACTTCAGGTATTTTTCATATTCGCGAAGGCGAAATGCCTCGTCCGCAGCCGCACGATACTTTTGAATCGCAACTTCGAAATCGCAGCGCTCGTAATAGAGTTTTGCCAACTCCATTTGCGCTTCGATACCCGATGTCGCGCTCGCCAAGACAGCATCGGGGCCCGCGTGTGAGGACCCAGTTGGGGAGAGATCATTTGTGAGTTCTGAATCTAATTCTGACATAGCTTTCTGACGTAACTTTCAGACCGAGATGGGCTCGATCTTAAAACATCTGTCGGGCGGATGCCCACGTTCTGGCACTCGCTCGAGTTGTCGTCAACTCAGGCCGTGAAGCGCCGCCATTTTCCCGAAAAAACCGCGAAATTCGCGGGACCATGTAAGTTTTAGAATGGACTTTGGCTCGCTGAGTCAGCGGCAAACGTAGACGCTGGGATCGCGTCGCCCAAACCAATCGCAGAGTTGCTGGGTCAGGACTTGGTTGCCGAACTCGTTGAGATGCGGGTCGAGTTCGCCGGCAATTTCGATGAAAAACTTTTGCGGAGCTAGGCCTCGATCTCGCGCGGCCTGCTGGAGGTAAAGTGCTGAATTGAGGAACTCAACGCCGGTTTCGTCGGCGATTTCTTGAATCACGGCATCAATATGCCGGATCTGGCCCTGTATGGAGAAGGGATATCCCTGCAAAACGACGTGACCTCCGACCTCTCTCGTCATGTTCAACATCTCGATCGTGTCCCGCTTGATCCACGCATGGGTGTCTTCCATGGTGGCGATCGCAACACCGACCCGCGCCAGCTCTTCGCGAACCTCATTCTCAGCGCCGGTCACGGCAAGATGGGTCTCGAGCCATTTTGCGACATAGGTCCAACTGAAGGAAGGGTAAGGATTGAGCTCAATGCTTTCCCGGAAGAACGGGCCAGGTCTCAGCATGGGTTGAAAACGATAGGCCGAGATAAATGCTCTCGCCATGCAGTTCGGATCGTAACCGCAATACTTTTTCAGCACGTTCGTATCAACACTCTGCCAGGTATGAACCTCATTCCAAGTGGATTGAAAGACGCTGCTACGCGCCTGCATCGCCAACTGGATGTGCTCCCGCTCTTCTTTAGAAATTTCTGCGACCAGCTCCGGAGGAGCTTGTTGTTTCCAAACAAGATAGGCCGCCAGAAAAGACCACTTTTCTGATTTCCAATCGAAGCCTGTCGGGACTGGATCTCCCATTTCGATCAGTCCGATCTGAGCCAAGGCCGATCGCCGGGGATCCTCGAGCTGAGCGAGAAGAGCGGCGCGAGCCTCGTGAACTTGCTCTTCAAACATTCGGCCGGTCTCGCTTTTCAGCAGTCGCGGAATCCCGCCCATCTCTGTGCCGAGTCCGAGCCACTTGAGTCTCGCCGCTTCGGAATCACGAGGTAGGCCCGGAAAGGCCGTGGATTGACCGAAGCTCGCGAACTGGGCTCTTCCCGACAAAGTCCGATTCATCAAATCGAAGAATCGAAAAGCCCGCGGACTCCAACTGGGATTTTCAAAGATCGACTCGTCGGCACTCGGGATGTGATTCCAGAGGTTAGCTTCGCCGACCATAAAAAAAACGTATCGGTTGGCGAGAGCTGGCAAGTGATTCTTCACAACACTCTTAAGTCGCCACGTGTCTCCATTCAGTCGACCGAGATTCAACCCGCGAGCTGGACGGTCTCCCACCCAAAGCATTTTGCTGAGTTGATCGCAGTAGGTGCGACCGGCGACTGGAGCAATGCCGGCGGTGTGAGAGTTCCCCACACAAACAAAGTCATACTCATCCTGTGGTCCGATTGCGGCGGGCCTTCGGTCCAAAGCCGAAACCCGCAGAGAAATTTCGAGAGAAATCCCCAGAGCCACGAGACCCAACAAAAATGCAATCAAGCGTCTTTGTACAGATCTCGAGAATGTCAGCATGCGATCATGATAACTCAAAGATGAACGAGAATGTCGATCTCAACAGACCAGTCCAGTCGGGAGGCCAAGGATTATAGAATTGAGGCCTGAGCGAGCCTCGACTCTCTGCCCTCTGGGTCCGATGAAGATCATCAAGGCACTGGTCAAAGGACCGTCTCCATGAATCGCGCCGATTCAGGATGATGTTGCCTCAGCGACAAGCGTGAAGTTGGGGGGCGCGCTGTTGATACCAATGACACAGTTGTCGCGCCATCAGCCTATTCCCTTCCACATTGAGGTGGGCATCCACATCGCCGCCAACTTCGAGAAATAATTTAGAAATCGGTAGGCCGAGGTATCGAGCAGATCGACGCAGATCCGTCGCTGAATCAATAAACTCGATACCCGTTTCAGCTGCGATGTCTTTGAGGATCGAATCGATATGACGGCTCTGTCCCGAGGTTGAAATCGGATAGCCATGTAGGATGGGGCGCCCACCGTTTTCCTGCGTGATCCGTAACATCTCGAGAGTGTCTCGCTTGATCCAAGCCTCGATGTCCTCGAAGTCGCCCACCTTCACGCCAAGCCGAGTGAGCTCACCGCGAATTTCATCGACGGCCCCCTGAACGCCCATTTGTCGTTCGATCCAGTTCGCGACTTGCGTCCAACTCAGAGAAGGATAGGGGTTGAGGGCCATGCCGTCGCGAAACACATCGATGGGTCGAAGTTGAGGATTGTCTCGGTGGCGAACCACAAAGGCCCGAGCCATACAGAGCGGATCGTAGCCACAGTACTTTTTGAGTGCCAAATCATCACCCGGGCGCCAGCGCTCCAGTTCGGCTCGAAGAGAAAGCATAAAGGTGCCGCGGGCCCGCATGGCGGTCGCAATCTCTTCGCGCTGAAGTTTCGGAATCGCCCGCCAGAGTTCCCGGGGAGCTCGACCCGACTTAAACAAATACGCGATAAAGTAAGACCATTTCTCGTCTTGCAAATCGATGTCTCGGTCGATGATCTCTCTGATATATCGGATGATGATTTGGTCGCGATTGTGGGACCCTCCGCCACCTAGTTCGACGAGGCCGATTTGAGCGAGGGTACTGCGCTGGGGATCCTTGAGGAGCACTTGAAAGGCTTCACGTGCTTCTTGAACAGGGCCCTCCGGCATCTGGCCCGTATCCGTGCGAAGTAAACGCGCGAGACCGCCGATCTCCACACCCAAGCCCAGCCATTTTAAGCGAGCCGCATCAGAATCGCGAGGCACTCCCTCAAATACGGTCGACTGACCGAAGCTCGAAAAATGGGCCTCGCCTGCTAGCGTACGTCCCAAAAGATCCCAAAACTTGAAAAGTCTCGGGCGCCAAACAGACTCCGTAGGACCCTCGGGTTCGGCATGATGAGGAATGACATTCCAGAAGTTGGCTTCACCGACCATCAGAAAGACGTCGCGATTCTTGAATGCGGTCGCATGATGTCTCATGACATTCTTGAGCCGCCATGTGTCGCCATTGATGCGCCCCAGATTGAGACCTCGGGCGGGACGATCCCCGATCCAAAGCATCTCACTCAATTGCTCACAGTAAGTTCGCCCCACGGCTTCGCCCACGCCCGCAGTGTGTGAGTTTCCAACACAAACATAGTCATATTCGCCACTCATCGGCGTCAGGTCTTCAGCCCCTGGTGAAGCTGAGATCCGCAGAGAGATCTCCAGGGCCACAGCGAGAAAAGCCGTGCCGATGGCCAAGGCAAGTAGTCGAGGGCGCAGGCGACTCGGCGATGCTGTCATAGCTACATCTTAACCTTTGAACCAACTGGGGTGTCCACGCTTGGGCACAAAAAGTGAGCCGTTAAAACACTTCTGTAGCGCTTGAAGCTTCGTGATGAGCAAGCTTTCGTCCCCGAAAAAGAAAGGGGCGGCAAAAGCCACCCCTTGTCAGCAACTGAGAGACTCACCCAATTAGTGAGTTTGCAGCTCGTGCCCCATGTATTGAGGTTTAAGACCCGAGCCACGCTCCGCTCGCGTCTTGAAGAGTTCCTTCGGGTTCTTGATGTCCAGGGCATTCACTAAGACTTGATCCACGTGATCAACCAAAATCACCTTCAAGTCCTTGAGAACTTCTTTCGGAATATCCTTCAGGTCCTTTTCGTTCTCCTTGGGAACAATCACGGTGCGAATGCCTCCGCGATGCGCCGCGAGCGTCTTCTCTTTCAAGCCACCGATCGCCAACACGCGGCCGCGAAGTGTCACTTCACCCGTCATCGCCACAATTCGTCGAACTGGGATTTTGAGCACGCTCGAGACGATGGAGGTCGTGATCGCGCAGCCAGCGGAAGGACCATCTTTTGGAATCGCGCCTTCCGGGACGTGGATGTGCACGTCGATCTCATTGAAATAGTCTTTATCCAAGCCGAACAGCGGCCCACGGGATCGCACATAGCTCATCGCGGCCGAGCAAGATTCCTTCATCACATCGCCCAACTGGCCCGTGATCGTGAACTTACCCTTACCAGGTACGACCGTGACTTCGATGGGTAACAAGTCGCCACCGACTTCCGTGTAGGCCATACCGTTGGTGAGGCCGATCTCGTTCTCTTCTTCGATCTTCCCGTGTTTGTACTTATGCGGGCCAAGGAGTTCCACCAGTTTCTTCGGTGTGACGATAAAACCTTTCGCGAAGGCTTTGGGGGTCTTGCCTGTCGCCTTACGCTCTTTGGTCGCGCCTCCCGCTTTGGTTTCTTCCATTGTGCGCTCTTTGATCAACACGGTCGCAACCTTGCGGCAAACGTTTGCCACCTGGCGTTCCAAATTTCGTACGCCAGCCTCGCGCGTGTAGAACTGAATCAAAGCACGGATCGTCGCATCCGGAATCGTGACCTTGTAGTCCGTCAATCCATGCTGCTTCAGCTGCTTCGGCACCAAGTACTTCTTGGCGATATGGAACTTCTCGCTCTCGATGTAGCCTTCAAGATTGATAACTTCCATACGATCGAGAAGCGGCCGCGGAATCAGATGCAGTGAATTCGCCGTGGTGACAAACATCACCTTGGAGAGATCGTAATCGACTTCAAGGTAGTGATCGTTGAACGTGGCATTTTGTTCGGGATCCAAGACTTCAAGAAGAGCTGACGCCGGATCACCGCGGAAGTCGTTCGACATTTTGTCGATCTCATCGAGCAAGAGCACTGGATTTCCCGTGTCCACTTTGCGGAGGGCTTGCAGGATTTTGCCCGGCATCGCTCCCACATAAGTTTTGCGGTGACCTCGGATCTCCGCTTCGTCGCGTACGCCGCCCAAGGAAATACGCGAGAAATTGCGATTCAAAGACTTCGCGATCGAGCGGGCCAAAGACGTCTTACCCACGCCGGGAGGTCCGACAAGACACAGGATCGGCCCACGCATATCCGGCGCAATCGCCTGAACCGCGAGGTGCTCGAGGATGCGTTCCTTCACACGCTCCAGTCCCCAGTGATCATCATTCAAAATGTCCTCAGCTTTGCGAATGTCGTGCTTATCTGTGGAGTAGTTGTGCCATGGCAAACCCAACATCCAATCGATGTAGTTTCGCACCACAGTCGCTTCAGCTGACATCGGCGACATCATCTTGAGCTTCTTGATTTCCTTGAGCGTCTTTTCGCGCGCCTCATTGGTCATCTTCTTTTTCTTAGTCTGATCTTCCAGCTCTTGGAGTTCGGCTTGATAGTCATCCTTCTCGCCCAGCTCCTTCTGAATCGCCTGCATCTGCTCGTTCAGGTAGTATTCCTTCTGCGAGCGCTCCATTTGTTTCTTGACGCGGGTGCGAATCTTCTTTTCGACCTCAAGAATTTCGATTTCGCCGGTCATCATCTCGAGAAGTTGCTCGAGGCGCTGCGCGGGATCATTGATCTCCAAGATCTTTTGCTTGTCTTCAAGCTTGAGATTCAACTGCGCCGCTATGATGTCGGCGAGTTCGCTCGGGTTGTCGATACTGGTCACCTTCATCAGGATCTCAGGTGGAATACGCTTGTTGAGCTTCACGTACTGCTCGAACGTCGACTTCACCGACCTCGTCAGAGCCTGCGTTTCCACCTCTTGCTCCGGCACTTCGTTGAGAGGTGTGACCTCAACTGTGAAAAAGCCTTCGGTTTGTACAAAGCGCTCAATCTTCACGCGGCGTTTGCCTTCGACCAAAACCTTGACGGTTCCGTCCGGAAGACGCAGCAGCTGAATGATCGTGCCCATCGTGCCGATCTCGTAGATCTCGCCGGGCTCAGGATTGTTGGTCTTCGCATCCTTTTGCGCAGACAAGACGATGTCGACTTGTTTGGACATCGCCTCTTCCAAGGCGTTGATCGACTTTTCGCGCCCTACAAAGAGCGGCATCATCATGTGCGGAAAAATGATCAGATCCCGCAACGGCAACAGCGGCAAGGTGGCCGTCTCGCCACCGCCCTTCGCATCCCGCGGTTTGAGCTCGGATTTGTTTTCCTTTTTACCCGACATGCAAGCCTCCCCTCATGGTGGTCGCGAGGCGCCCACGGCCCCTCACTTTCGATGATGACAGACCCATTTCGAGGAAGCATCGGTGAATTTTAAATGAGCGGGGGCGCGTCCGGATGACGGACACCTTCGTCCGGCCCTCGAAAGGGCCGCTCAACAGGCTGAGTATAGAAAATACTTATGAGTGCGAGCGCGAATGAGGTCGCGAGCCCGACTTCGGTCGAGGACCACCACTCGAAGACTTGGACTTAGGTCGGCCATAGCCACCTGAATTTCGCCCGCCATCGCGTCCTGAGCTCGCCTCTGCGCCCTTGCGCTCCGGACGATCGGTTTGGGGTCCAAAGCGCTTCTTTTGTGGCGAGGAGTACTGAGCTCCTCCCCCACCGCGTGGACGGTCACCACCGCGATTAAACGACGAGCGCCCGAACCCACCACCACGCTGCTGGGGTCGCTGAGGGCGATCTTCACTGAGTTCACGCAAAGGTTGACGCTCAAACAGCGCCGGACGCTTTTCACGCATCACCTTCGTCAGCACGCTGACGAGCTCCGGCGAGGGCGAGGCCATGCCGCCACCCCGAAGAGCTTCGCGGACAGCGCCTTCCCAGCGAACAAAATCTTCTGTGGTTTCCGCTCGCATCAGGCCCAAAATTTCGCGACCGATGGCTCGCGCCACGACAGACTCCGCGCTCGGCGGCTTGAACTGCTGAAGCTTAATACCTGTCTTCTGTTCAAGACGGCGCAAGAGGCCAACTTGCTTCGGTGAGAGAATCGAACATGCGACACCCTCTTTGCCGGCCCGGCCCGTACGACCAATTCGATGGACGTAGGACTCCAGCTCGACCGGAAGACCAAAGTTCACCACGTGAGTGATGTTGGACACGTCGATCCCGCGGGCGGCCACGTCTGTGGCCACAACGATTTTTACGCGCTTCGATTTGAAATCTGCCATGACTTTTTCACGTTCACGTTGCGAACGATCGCCATGGAGGGATTCGACCGTGAAGCCTTCGCGCTTGAGCTGCTCTTCGAGCTGCTGCGTTTCGGCCTTCGTGCGGCAAAAAATCAAGCCGTAGAAATCTTCGGCAGCCAAGACGTAGCGCACCAGCGCTTCAGTTCGCTGCTCTTCAAAGACCAACATATACTCTTGGCGGATCTTGGGGCGCTCGACGTCACGGCGAGCATCAATTGTCTCTGCATCGCGAATGAAGCGCGTTTGCATGCGCTTGACGTCCGCGCTCATCGTTGCCGAGAACAACCAAGTTTTGTGCGACTTGGTCTCGCCGCTCTGAAAGTGACCCAGTATGGTCTCCACAGCTTCGCGGAAACCCACGGAGATCATTTCGTCCGCTTCATCGAGAACGAGAGTGCGAATCGCACTCAAATCCAAGGCCTTGCGGTCGAGAAGATCAATGAGACGGCCTGGAGTGGCCACGACAATCGCCGGTCCACGCTCAAGGCCCTCAAACTGTCGGCGATACGAGTCGCCGCCATACACCGCGAGCACGCGAACCCGTCGGTCTCGACCCAAGGTTTCGAGCACCTTGGCGACTTGCATACACAACTCGCGAGTTGGGCAAAGGACCAGACCTTGAATTTGTCGCGTTTTCGAATCACAGCGCTCAACGAGCGGAATGCCGAACGCACCCGTCTTGCCTGTTCCCGTTTGCGCCAGAGCCACGATATCCCTGGGCTCTTCGCCCAAAAGAAGCGGCAATACCTTGGCTTGAACTTCCGTAGGCGCCGTCCATCCCAAGCGCTCAATCGCCGGTAACAACCACTCCGACACGCCGAGCTTTCCGAAAGCTGAAACAGGCTCAGCAACTTCGACGTCGCTGTCGTCCGCAGGGTCGAAATCCGCATCGATCTCATCATCGGAGCCGACGTCAAGGGAGACTTTCTCGCGCCGATCACGAGTCATCGAGTTTCGGGGGTTCAGTTCAAATGAATCGGAGTTGCCTTCGAATTCAGCCGCGGTTTCCACATGAGACGGGGAGCTGGGATGGGACACGATATACCTTTCAGAACGAGGCGAGCCGGTCGGCTCACAGGAGGACCGAATCTGAATGGTAATGTGCGGAATAGCTAGGAAAATGAGCGATGAAATTACTTATTTTCACTCTTGTTCAGGCTTTGGTCACTGGGAGACACCTCAGAGCTTGCGGCGCCCTCCCCCTCCGTCAGGACGAGCTGTAGACGCTCGCGCAATGACTCTTGCAATCGCAAAGCATTGAGGCCGATGTGCACGATGAGGCGACGATCCTGATGATGCATGGACAGCGTTCCCGGGGCACCCCTTCGACACTGGACAGAGGCGATCCGCGAACGAACCGCCTCAGCGCGACCCGACCGGCAGGCCTCGATCAAGGCCGCGCGAATCTGATCACACAGTTGTCCAGCATGAGTATTGGCCGCCATAAACTCAGTCGTGAAATCGGGCGCTATGCTCAGCGGGATTGGCGCCCCGCAGGTGTCCGCGATCGCCTGAACCTGGCTCTGAGCAGGATCCGCCAAGAACTTCACCCAATGCTCGTAGAGGCGCTGCTCCTTGTCGGTCAACGCGGGCAATGCGGGTGGAGGCGAAGTCAGCTTGCGCGCCGAAGGCTGAGCGCGCTTTGAGATTTGGGCCGGCGAATGCGGGGGGTTCTTCGAGGGGGCGGTCGCAGGTCTGGCGGGCGGCCCCGCCTCAACCTCAATGATCACGCTGTCCTGAGCCGGGACCGAGTTTTTTCGCCCCTGAGCGAGGGCTGCAGGTGCAGCCAACCCGCAGATGATGATGGCCGTCCCCACGAGGCCCTGCCCGAGCCGGACAATCCCTGACGAACCGACTTGGCGAAATCGATTTCGACAGAGTTTTTGTGTTGGCGCATTCATGGAGCTTACTCCCGAACTTGGGACGAAGCCGACCTCCCGGCCGGCTGCGCTTCGATCAGGCGCTTTCCGCCGAACCGTTGCCGCCCGTGTTCGCTTTCTTTTCAGCTTCGAGAGCTCGCATTTCATCGTCGGTGCGATAGACCAACGTCGGCTGCTTCTTCTTGGTGATCACTTCTTCATCGATGATGCACTCTTTCACGTTCGTTCGAGACGGAATCTCGTACATCACGTCGAGCATCGAGTTTTCGATGACACCACGAAGACCTCGCGCGCCCGTTTTACGAATCAGGGCTTCGCGAGCGATCGCGCGCAAAGCTTCGTCCGTAAACTTCAAATCGACCTTTTCGAAGCTCAGCAGCTTCGCATACTGCTTGGTGAGCGCGTTCTTCGGCTTCACCAAGATGTCGATGAGGGCCTCTTCCGACAAGGGGTCGAGCACCGCGGCCACCGGCAACCGGCCGATGAATTCGGGGATCAAACCGAAGCGGACCAAGTCATCCGGCTCGACAAATTGCAGGATATTCTCGCCCTGATCCCGCTCGCTCTGCGAGCGAATGTCCGCAGCGATTCCAAGGGACTTCGAGTTGCGGCGCTGTTCGATCACTTTATCCAGGCCCACAAAAGCTCCGCCGACAATGAACAGAATGTTCGTTGTGTCGACTTGAATGAACTCCTGTTGAGGATGCTTTCGACCGCCCTTAGGTGGTAAGTTCGCGACGGTGCCTTCGAGAATTTTCAGGAGCGCCTGCTGCACACCTTCACCAGAGACGTCGCGCGTGATCGAGGGGTTCTCTGACTTTCGTGAAATCTTATCGATCTCGTCGATGTAGATCACACCTTTCTGAGCCTTCTCGATATCGTAGTCCGCGGCTTGCAGAAGATTGAGAACAACGTTCTCGACGTCCTCACCGACATAACCGGCCTCGGTGAGTGTCGTGGCGTCGGCCATAGCAAAGGGAACATTCAAAATCTTCGCGATGGTCTGCGCCAGCAACGTTTTGCCGGAACCCGTTGGGCCGATCAGCAAGATGTTGGACTTTTGCAACTCGACCTCATCCTTACGAGTGCCGGTGGAGTTGATGCGCTTATAGTGATTGTGAACGGCAACCGCGAGAGCTTTTTTCGCGCGCTCCTGGCCGATCACATAATCATCGAGATAGCTTTTGATATCGATAGGCTTGGGAACTTTGAGTTGCGGCTTAACCGCCTCCTCGCGCTCCTTCTCTTCGGCGATGATGTCGTTGCAGAGCTCGATACACTCATCGCAGATGTACACACCTGGCCCCGCGATGAGTTTCTTCACCTCATTCTGCGTCTTGTTGCAGAACGAACACCGCAGCACACCTGAACCTTGGGTCTTGTTCACGCCTCATCTCCTGTGACTTCGAGTTGATGTCTCTCGAGTCCTTTGACCCCCATGGGTCGAGTTCAAAATCTAGCTTCCGCTTAGGCCTTGGCACCTTTGCGGAACTTCACCACATGGTCGACAAGGCCCCATTTCATGGCGTCGTCGGCGCTCAGGTAAAAGTCTCGGTCGATCGCCACATCCAACTCTTCAGGCGATTTGCCCGTGTGAGTCGCGTAGATCTCGGTCATGCGCTTTTTCGTTTTGAGCATCTCGTTCGCCGCGATCTCGATATCGCTCGCCTGGCCCGAAATACCACCCATGATGTGCGGTTGATGCATCATCACGCGGGCATTCGGCAAGATGAAACGCTTGCCCTTCGTGCCGCTTGTCAAAAGTAAGGAGGCCATGCTCGCCGCGAGTCCGATGCAGGTCGTCGCTACGTCGCACTTCACAAACTGCATAATGTCGTAAATTCCAAGGCCCGCGGAAACCGATCCGCCGGGTGAGTTGATATAAAGCTGAATATCTTTGTCCGGATTATCCGCTTCCAAGAAGAGCATTTGGGCGATGACGGCATTGGCGACATCGTCGGAGATCGGCGTACCGAGAATGATGATTCGATCTTTGAGCAATCGAGAATAAATGTCGTAACTGCGTTCACCGCGTGCTGTGTTCTCTACGACGATCGGAATAAGTGCCACGTTGCTAATCCCCTTTTACTTTTTCCTTCTCTCACGAACCACGACCACCAGGTCCAGCCCCACGCACCTGAGAACTTTCAGGTTTCCACGTCATCACCCGCAGCGATGGATGAGGCAGCTCAACCCGGATGCCGGCCCCTACTCATCGGCCGAAAGGACCCCGGCACTTGAATTTGAACGCCTTCCCGACCTCTGTCGGGTGCCGACCCCGCGCCGAACCCTTGCCGCGCCTTCGCCACGTCGCATTCTTCGACACTTCAGGCAGACGGAACGTCTCAGTTCGAGCCCCTCATGCGGATCGTAGGCAGCCGCTCGTTGAGAGCGAAGTGTTCGGACGTTCGCCATTCACTCGCCGCTCGCTGAATTCGACGCTCGATCCCCGCCTCAAACCAACCAAAATCATGTTCGCAGATCAGGTGTTTGTCGGCATCTTGCGTCGGGTCGAGGTCGAAGGAAGTTGGACTCTCGGCTGGCTGCAGATTTAGACTGCTCAGCGCTCTGCAGATCGATGAAGCGCGCGAACTCTTTCGGCATGGATTTTAGTCCATGCGAAACGCGGGCATCGTGGTCCGCGAGGTGAAGTTTCATCAGGCCCAATTTTTGAGTCCAATTTTTGAGCCCAGTTTTTGAGAAATATGAAACTGTTGAAACTTTTGAAGAGTTGAAACATTTGAACAGTTGAAACATTTGAAACAACTAAATCGCAACACGATCACAACGGGCGATCTTCAAACCGCCGACCTTCGGCAGGAGTTAAACGTGAAGTCTGAATCGAGTGCCTCATCCAAACACGAATCCTTACCCGAACTGAAACTCGAGTTGAGCAAAGGGCGCGCCGAAGATACCAAGGCCGATGTCTTGGTCGTCTTCGCAACGAAGAAGGTCGAGCATAAGAAGTCCGGCAAGGCCGACAAAAAAGCGGCGGCGAGCGCGAAAGCTGTCGTCGAAGGTTTGCGCACGGAAATCACCCACGACGTGATGCGCTTGATCGGTGGCTCGGACGAGGGCGCGGCCAGCAGTTTTTCTGGCGGATCAGGTGAGACACTCTTCTTCCGCCAGCAAGGTTTGGGCGCGGCTCGACATCTTTTGGTGGTCGGCCTCGGCGAGACCAAGTCGTTTGAAATCGAGACTCTTCGCCAAGCCGCGGCCCATATCATGGGACAACTCAAAGCACAGAAATGTAAAGCGGCCGCTGTGAACTTGGACACCGTCCCGCACACGGCGATTCCAGGCGATGCGTGGATGCAAGCGCTGGTCGAAGGCCTGCATCTCTCAGCTTATCAGTTCGCTGAGTTTAAAGCTGCCGACAAGTCCACAGCCGTTGAAAACATTCATCTGGTCTCGACCACGCGACACAAGTCGCTTGAAAAGGGCTTGCAAGCTGGAGAAGTGATCGCCGAAGCGGTCAATTTCGCACGCTTTCTCGGCGACATGCCGGGTAATCGCATGACACCGACCTTGCTGGGCGAGCATGCACAGAAAGTGGCCAAGGGCACGAAACTCAAAGTCAGCGTTTGGGATAAAGCGAAGATCAAACAAGAGAAGATGGGTTCGTTTTTGTCGGTGTCTCTCGGATCTTCACAAGAACCGAAGTTCATCGTCATGGAGTACAAAGGTGCCGCAACTTCGAAAAAGCCCATTGTGTTTGTCGGTAAAGGCCTGACCTTTGACTCGGGCGGCATTTCGATCAAGCCCTCGGCGGGCATGGAAGAAATGAAATACGACATGTGCGGGGGCGCAGCCGTGATCGCGACGCTCGCGGCAATTGCGAAGTTGAAACTTAAGATCAATGCCGTCGGCTTGGTTCCCGCGACGGAGAACATGCCGGGCCCATCGGCCAACAAACCGGGCGACATCGTGATCGCTCGCAACGGCAAGAGCATTGAAGTGAACAACACCGATGCTGAAGGCCGCTTGATTTTAAACGACGCGCTCTGCTACGCGTGCGAACTGGATCCGGCCGTGATTTTGGATGCCGCGACTCTCACCGGCGCGATGGCCGTGGCGCTGGGCAATCTGCACACGGGTTACTTCACACGTCACGACAAGCTGGCGACCAAGATTGCGACGGCGGCGGGCGCGACGGGCGAGTGGGTTTGGCGCATGCCGCTGACCGACTTCCACGCCAAGGACATGAAGGGCACCTATGCGGATCTTTCCAACATCTCTTCCGGCAAAGGCGCTGGCTCGGCGACAGCAGCGGCTTTCTTGGAGCAGTTCGTGGAAAAGGACATTCCGTGGGCTCACTTCGACATCGCCGGCACCGCATGGCACACAGGCGATCGTTGGCCCTACAACCCGCGTAAAGGCGCTTCGGGCGTGATGGTGCGGACTTTCGTCCAGTTCGCAATGAACGAGTAGGTTCATCCGGCATCAATTCAATCGCTCTGATCCGTCGCCCTGATCCGACGCTTCGTAAGGCGTCGGGGAATCCGACGAGAACCACTCTGACGCCGCTTCATTTTGGGGCAAAAGCCGCCGATAAGAAGGCAAGGCCTGAGCCCCTTTGATCTTTCATTGGGGTTTCAAGCTCAGAGAGGACCAAGCTCATGCAGCCCAATTCGCAACACGAACTGAAACTCTGGGCGATCGCGCTGGCCGCGATCTGCGGCATCAGCGCCGTCGCCGCAGGCTTCCAGTTTACGCGTTCGCGATGGGATGGCATGGTCTTCGTTTCGGATCTCAAGCGTTTCGGAGAGACGGGGCGCGGTCCCGCGGCGGTTCGTCGCGATATGGATTTGTCCCGCTTGGATGGCGAAGCCTTGATGGCGGCCTCGCAGCGCCGCTTACTGACCGCGGCCCGGGTGATCACTGAACCTGGAAACGAAGCCGTCGGCGTGGAGCTCGGTCAGTTCATCATCCGCAGCATGGACGGACATCGCCAACTCGCTTGCGATTACTATGATCGCGTGGCTCTGCTGCTTGAAGCCGACGGGGTCGCCGAAGCCGGCGTCAAGCCCACGCTCGAAGTCATCGCTAGCTGCCAGAGCGGCAAGGATCTATCACTGACCAAACCGATCTGGATTCCTTTTCAACGCTTTGTTCAAGAGCGGCCCGCCGACATGGATTTGAACTTCAACGACTTCCCCGAGTCTGAATTTCGCGTGAGCGGACTTCCGGACTTTTGGCCACGAAATTGGATTGTCACTGGCGTCCGCTTGTTTAAGCGCGATGAGCCTGGACGAGAAATCGTCGTCGATATGGCCGATATGCGTGACCTGCAAATGCAGCCGCTGGTTGTCCGATTTTGAAGTCAGAGCGCCCCACACTGATCAACCCCGCACCGATCAATCGCTGATGTCCCTCACCTGCCACAGCCGTTTGCGCCTCCGCTGCCGTTGGCATCGCGGATGTAGCCGCGATACTCGACGCGCATCTCTTCAGCCTCGGCGCCAATCGCCAAAACACCGAGTCGAGCGACGCTGCCGTAAACGTTCTCGAGGGGATGACCTTCGACTGAGACTTTGAGATCAGAAACACAAAGGCGTTTGTAAACGGCTCCGGGAGAATTCAACGACTCCGTCGGTCCCTTTTCTGAGTGCGAACGCAAGAAACCGCCGATGAGCTGGCAGCCCACCATGTAGATGGTCGGCTCCGCCGTCACATCATCCGCGCGAACGATCGAAGGAATACCCTCTTGCAAGATCACCTCTTCGACCTCACGCCCGCCTTTGGCCGCTTTCATCTTCTTTCGTGTTTTGTAGTTGAGTTGCAAGATCTCCTCGCCTGAACTCACGCGCATCACGCCGAGACCGTAGGTGCCCGCGTTATTCTTGACGAACAAGAAAGGATCTTCGTGCACACCGTGCTCGCGATTCTTCACCCGTAGACGATCCAACATCTGCTGAGTCCGCTGAGCGAGAGATTCACGACTGTTGTCGTCCGAAAGATCAAAGTCCTCAAAAAGTTCCGTTTCCACGTTGAGAAGCCACGGATCCACCTGAATGATCTGCGCAAACTCAGTCGCGAGACGGTTGTAATGTCGAAAGTAGTTCGACTTTTTTCGCTGCCACCAACCCAGTTCGCGAGGTGGATTGAGTGGCATTTGCAAGGCCTCGCCCCACTCAGAGTAGAACTCGGAAAAATCATTATTCGAAACCACGAGGTCCGGAAAAAATCCCGAGTCCACACCACAACAACGGATCTCACCGCCTTCAAACTCGGCACGAGACACCGGCACAATAAAGCCACTGGCCGACTGCATTTCTTTGACGCCTTCTTGGAGTCGTGGAATGCCGATCTTCACTTCGAGGTCCGCGCCCTTCAGGATTTCCACCAATCGGTAGACGTTTTCCCAGTAGTAAGGATTGTTGGTGTGCTCCTCGGTAATGAGCAAGAGTCGCTTCACCGGACCGCCGTCGCGACTTCGGTAGTGACGATCCAAGTAGTAGCGGACAGCTTCAGGCGCGGATTCGCGATCGGTCGGGCAAATATTGTTGAAACCCGCGGGATAGATGTTGCCGTCGACATTGGCGACTTTGAATCCTGAGTCGCGGATATCAAAGCTGGAATAAAAAGGCAGCACGGATGCATTTCTCTGGCTCTGATACCAGTGCATCAGTTGATCGTGATGCTTCACGATGGCGTGGTGAAGAAGATCATTTTGTGCCGTCGCCGCTCGGCCTGTCCACGGAGCCGAGGTGCCGGAACCCGTCATTTCTGATTTCGTGATGTTCATGACTTTAGACCTCGAAGGGATGACGAGTTTTCGGTTGCGCCGGTTGTTGGTCCCCTTACGGACAGCGCCAGCATTTCGGCTCCCCCGACAACGGCCGCCGGAACGATGAGCATGTTCAAACCAGGAATCAACATGAGTCCACCTAACGAGAAGGCAAGCCCCAGCATTTGGGATTTATGTTCCAACACAAACTGCCAACGAGTGCCCAATCCCCACTCCATGCCCTCAAAGCTGTAATCCACCAAATCCACCGCCACAATGAGGGCAAAGCCCATCACAGCGAGAATATTGAGGCCCGGAATGAATGAGCAAACAAACAAGACGCCCGCCAAAGCCCCAAAGATCAGCGCCTTGACGAGGGAAACCGCCAACATCCTCGCGCTCAGGCTCATCCAACGACCGAAGGCGAATGGCAAATCGGCTTTGGCGTGAAACTGAATCAGAGCGCGTTCTGCGAGCAGTGCCAAAAACGGCGCCGAAATCAGTTTGGCGATCACATAAAGTCCTAAACCTGAAGCGACTAATCCCATAGGCCAAAGGCCGACCGCGAGAAGCCACCAAACCAAGCCGCCGTCCGCTGCACCGACCGCCAATGCGCCCCAAGTCGCCCACGCGGGAACTTGAGCGAACAAGATCGAGATCGCCCAACCAATTCCGAAGATGAACACCAAGAAAGAAACCAGAAGTGGCGCGAGGGCCCAAATCAACAATTCGCGCTTTTGGAAAATCCAACGTACGCCTCGAAACGGCGAACTCACACCTAACCAAAATCGAGCCCAAAGATTGAGCGAAGAAGCCCTCACGTTCACTCCTCACCCGGGAAAGCGGGTTGTGCCTCAAGGCTTCGGCCGCCTGAACCACGTTGACCTGGTGCCCGCATCTCGAGGGGCGGTTGATCGAGCATCACGGCACTCTGTATCGATTCATCGAGCTGATCCATGAACTGTGCGATCTTCAAGACCGGTTCACGCACTTCACGCACCGTGCCCGCTTGAAGATCATCCACCAAAATGAGTGACCGCAACTGCGACGCCACATCATTGAGGCGCGAGAGTCGACGCCAGCGCTCGACTTGTTGCTCGCGTAGCCCCACAACAAGTTCAGCTGAGGCGGGCGCAGGCAAAGCATCGATGGATTGACGAAGCGACTGATAGGCACTCATCAGCTCTTCGGCCGCAAGACTCGCCCAGGGCTCAACGCCATACTCGGCCGCCTGGAGCAAATGAATCTGGGAGCGCTCAAGGGGACGCAAGTGCTCTTCAAATCGACTCCATGACACAGGTGTCTGCGGGCGATGCCCCATCGAGTAAAGGATTCGCGGCAACCATTCGGGACGTACATTTTTACCGAGCTCCGCACGCAGTCGCGCGAGAGACTTTTCGCTCTTTGAGAAATATCGATCGGCCTCCCCGAAGTTTCCCGCGCTTGCGTAGGCCGCCGCCAACCGAGCGGGCAACTCAGCCTCGGCGACTTCACGAGGAAGTTGGGCTGAACGAGCCTCGGCATCTTTCAAAGTCGCGAGCACCAGGTCTTCTTCCCCGAGAGCTTCAAGAGCGATCGCTCGTCGCAAGAGCGACAGCCCCTGCAGACGCGGTCGGTCGGAAGAGATCTCCGCAACATTTCGGAAGCGCGCTTCGGCTTCAGGCCACTGTCGCAGGCCCTCGTGGGCGCGACCCAAGTTGAAAATCGCCGAGAGCGTCCACGGCGTGGTGGGTTGATCGGTTAGAAACTTCGAGAAGTCCTCGACCGCCTTCGCAAACTCTCCGCGATCGAGCGTCGCCACGGCCTGGCGATAGGCCGCAGGAGCCTCGCGCGGAAGTCGAGCCGATGCCGTGTAGGGATCATCGAGGCCGATTAAAGAGCGCGCGATCGATACCGCGGACTTACCCGGCATCAACGAGCAAGCCGTACTGATACAAAGTGCGAGGCCAACCAAGCCCAGCACCCGAAGCCTTCGCGCTGGGCCTCCGCTATCGGCTGCCAATTGTCGGCTGGAAATTCGAATGTTCAATAGGCCCGACATACGGTCACTCCTCAAGCTTCGGTGGTGGATCGGGGGGGGGCGGCCGGCCGACCTTGCGCTCCAGCTTTCGCACTTTGCGGTAAGCTTTCGGCGAGGGCTTCCAAGTCCTCGATTCCATATAGATCTTGGCGATACTCAGGCACACGAAGCAACACGACTTTAGGGTCCAATCGCTGAGCAAAGCTCGCAAGAGCTGCAAAGCGCTGTTGATGATCTCGATAGCGCAGCTCATACGCCGCGGCCACCTTCTGAGCTGTCGCGCGAAGTGGCGTATTCTCACCTAGGGATGCCGAGATCTTCTCAAAATCGAGGGCCTCCGGAAGGATCTCGGGAAACGCGCGATTCAAAATGCAAACCTCTAACCGATACCCCCGATTGCGAAGCTCGCCTTGCAGATGCTGCGCCTCAGTGAGCTTGGCCTCATCGAATGACGTCACCAAGACAAAGCCCGTATCGCGGCTGAGCAAAAGCTTCTGCACGGCCTCGCTTCGGTCCCGTAGCTGTCCTTGAATCGAGCGAACCGATGCAAAAAAATCGATCAGCTCCTCGATGAACTTGGCTCCGGTGAGTGCCTCGAGGGACCTCAACGCCAAACGCGTGCCGCGCGCCAAAAGCTCACCACTCAAAAGGCTCCCCACCCAAGATTTATTCTCTGTGGGGTTCATAAACCACTTGGTGATGGAGTCTTGAAAGAGCGAACGAATTCGATCGGGAGCCGACAAGAAGTCCAACGCGTGCTGTGTGGGCGGCGTATCGAGAATGACGAGGTCATAATCCTTCGCCTCACTCGCCGCCAACAGTCTTTCCAGGGCTGTGAACTCTTGCGAACCCGCCAGCGTTGTCGAAAGCTGTCGATAAAGCTGATTGCGCATCAACCGCTCGATCAAGTCTTTATCTTTGGCATAGCGGCGGACAAAATCATCAAAGGTTTTTTTTGAGTCGATGACGGCAGCATAGACCTCGCCGGCCGGTGAAAAATCGGCCGCGCCCAACGAGGCCGTCGTGTCGCGCTCGATTCGACGCACGACGCGCACTTCATCGTTCGATAGATCCAAACCCATCGCGGTGGCCAAGCGTTTGGCGGGATCCACCGTTAGCACCAGCGCCCGGCGCCCCAGCTGCCGAGCTCGCACACCGAGAGCTGCGGCCATCGTCGTTTTGCCGACGCCCCCGCTGCCCACAGCAACGAGAACGCGACGATTCATGAGGAGGTCATCAAGCTTTTCCGTAACTCCTCCTTTGCACGACGAATCATATCGAGAGGCGGCGCCGCCCAGTAGCGTGGAATTTCGGCCACGCAAGTTTCAGGTTCAAGTCCCAGCTGGCGCAAGCCTTCGTGCAGAGCCTGTCGCGCATGGGCTTCGCTCTGATCGCGAGCCATCATGCCGCGTATGAACTCGCGTACATCTTCGTTCAAACTCTCCGAGGCGATCAAACTGCGCAGCTCGGGCTGAGGGGCCGGCGCCGCTTGCGTTCGATTCGCCACGATGAAAATCGGCATCGCAAATTCGCGCTTCACAGCCGCCACGAATTCCAGGGTTTCCGTCACCGGCAACTCCTCCAGTAGCGTCACCACCACCATCGCTGTGGCACGTGGTTCACGAAGGAGGGCGTGTACGTCGCGGGAGTTCGAGGCCATCGGCCCCACCTGCACCGCTTCGAGCAAACCCAGCGGTGCTCGCAACATCGCCAGGGCGTGTCCTGTGGCCGGCATGTCGACCACCATGCGCTGGTGGGCCATCCGCGGACCAACGCGCCGCAGTCCCGAGGTGAGTTTGCCGAGAATCGCAATTTCGTTGAGTCCAGGTGCGACATTGACCAAAGCCCGCATGACTCGATTTTCGAAGAACATGCGGTAGATTTTTTCGAGCTTCAGCAAATGCAGCACGTATTCCCGCAGGCATCCCTCGCCCGACCAGCACACCAAATCAAAGCCCAAAGGTGTTCGCTGCGGCTGTTGATGAACCTCAGTGAGACCCATAAGTTCCTGAAAGTAGGAGCGATCTCCCGTCTCCACCAAGAGGGGCGAACGACCCAAATCCACTTGGAGAGCCGCCAAGGCTGCGGCGACAAACGACTTTCCGACGCCGCCCTTACCCGAGACGAGGACGTAGGGACGATCAAGGAAATCTTGGGGTTGATGGGCCCCCAAAAAATCAGCGGCCCGGCCTGAAAACGAGGGTCCCGTAGCGCCACCGAGATCCGCAGCCTGAGCGGGATTCGCCCCCACATTCATGCCCAAATTCTTCTCCAGGCTCTTCACTTGATTCGACAAGTACAAATCTCCCCAAGCCGCGTTCAACCCTGGTCCAACTCGGCTTTTTAGGCCTCAAAATCGACCCGGTCTCTGCGAAGAAGTTTCGACGCCGGGCCTGATTCTCGATTCCCCGCCGGATTCCTTGCTTAATTCGTCTCTTTTTCCTATCACTTCGGGGCTTCTGGTTCAGTCAGTTTTTCACCCGGCGCGCGAGGTCGACTCTCGTCTATGACCTCGGGCAGCACGGGAGACTCAAATGAACCTGTGAACTCATACGACTGGGGATGTCCATGAAAGCCACTTTGGAGAAAGTCTCGAATCTCGAACGCAAACTCAACATTCAGATTCCGGCCAATGAAGTTTCAAAAGCCTTTGAATCCGCCTTCCAGTCGATCCAGAAGCACGTCGCGATTAAGGGCTTCCGCAAAGGTAAAGCGCCGATGAAAGCCGTCAAGTCGATGTACGGCGATCGCGTGAAGCAAGACGTGGTCAATGATCTCGTGCAGAAGTTCTACGCCTCGGCCCTGCGCGAACACTCGCTTGAGCCGATCAGCTTCCCGACCATCGAATTCGACTCACTCGATGAGAATAAAGATTTCGAGTTCACCGCTGAATTCGAAGTGCGGCCTGAGGTCCAGCTCAAAAAACTCGAAAAACTCAAAGTGAAACGCGAGCGCTTCGACATGAAGCCCGGCTTCGTCGAGTCGACTCTGGAAGACATTCGCCAGAGCCGTGCGAGCACAGCGCCGCTCTTGATCGAGCGACCCGCTCAAAAAGGCGACATTGCCGTCATCGATTTCAAGGGCTTCCTCTTGGAGGGCGAACTTCCCAATGGCGCCGCCGAAGATCATCAGCTCGAGCTTGGCTCCAACAGCTTCATTCCGGGCTTTGAAGAGGGCATCATCGGTATGACGGTCGGCGTGACATCGGAGATCAAACTGCAGTTCCCCGACGGTTATCATGCGGCAGAGTTGTCCGGTAAGCCGGTCACTTTCAAAGTCACTCTCAAAAAATTGCTCAAGAAGGATCTGCCGGAATTGAACGACGAGTTCGCGAAGTCTTTGGGCGGAAAGTACGAATCTCTTGAAGATCTCAAGAAGGCCATCACTGAGGACTACGAGAAGCGCGAACAAAAGCGCATCAAGGACGATCTCAAAAATCGCCTCGTGCGCGCTTTGGTCGATGCAAATCCCGTCGAGGTCCCCAAATCACTGCTCAACGAACAGAAACAGGCGTTGATCGAAGATCTGAAGAATCGCATGTCCCAGCAAGGCATGAGCCAAGAGCAGTTTGAAGACTACAAGACGAAGTGGGACTCGGACTTCAACGAAACCGCTTCCTATATGATTCGCTCGAGCTTCCTCATTGACCGCGTCGCCACAGAGAAGAATTTGAAGGCGACAGAAAAGGATCTGGACGCGAAACTCGAAGAGTACGCTCAGCAGACCGGAATCGAGTTGCCCCGCGTGATGGAGTTCTATAACCAAGAGGATCGTCGTTCACGCTTGCGCTATCAGTTGACCGAAGAACGCGTCATGGATTGGCTAACGTCTGTTGCAGACCTCGAGGAAGTTTCGCGCGAGGAAATTGAGAAAGAATCCGACGCGAACTGAACTCTCGAGTTTTGAGTTTGACGTTTTCGATTCTTGATCTTCAAATTTGAGCGCTCATGGCGATGGCAGAGGGGGCCACAGTATGCAGCATCAAGGTACGGAGGGCCTCCGTCGAGGTCCAGGCATCCAATGGAAACAAATCGCCAAGTTCTCGCGGGCCCGTAAGGGCCTGTTGGCCTTACTGGTTGTCGGTGTGACCGCCTGTGCGCCGCTGAAGGAAAGTCGCAATCCGAACGAGGGATCTGGAACTCGCCAGAACAACTCCGATCCGAAAGCCATGTCCGGTGTGTGTGAAACTCAAGGCCCCGTTTCTTTAACACAGCCCGGAGTCCTGCAGAGCATTCCCGGGCGTTCCGACGGTCAGTTCTGCGCGATCGTTTTGAGCGTGCCTCAAGTTATCATCGACTGGTTGGTCTCCGGGTCGAAAACCTGGGAGTATCGCAAAAGTCACCCCGCCGATCCCGTTTCGCATATCGTGTTTTACAATACGACAACACGCGAACTGTTTGGGATCGCGGAGATCAGCCACACTCTCGGTGGCCCCCCAACAGAGATCGTCAACACCACCTGGACGGAGAGTGGAACCTCGGCCGATGCTTTGCTGGGCTATTACGGCGATCGACCCGTGGGATTTGCGACGAAATTGCTGAGCATGACGCCCTTTCAGAAAAGGATTTCGCTGACGGAAGCGCGACAGTTGGATGCCGCTTTTAGTCCTCCGCCTGGCTATTTATTTCTCGATCGTTTCCCGAACCTGAATTCCGCCATTCGCCAGCGACTTTCACAGCCCCCAGCGCCCTGAGATTGAGGCGCAAATGCCGAACACGTCGTCGAATCGATCCGCTCATCGATTCCTGCAAGGAGTTCGCTTTGCCCCTTCACCGACCGGTCGATTTCACATCGGCAACCTTCGTACAGCTTGGATTTCAGAGAAACTCGCACGTCTTCTCGGTCAGACCTGGGTTGTTCGGGTTGAGGACTTAGATCCGCTGCGATCTCAAGCCGACTTTTGGAAAACTCAACACCAGGATTTGGAGCGATTGGGATTGCGAGCGGATCTCATCGTTTGGCAACGCCAGCGATTGCCGATTCATCAACAGAGCTTGCAACAGGCCTACGAGGAGGGCCGCATCTACCCTTGTACATGCTCGCGACGTGAAGTTTTGGAAGGCTTGGCCTCCGCACCTCATGGACCGGAGGCCGTCTACAACGGCAAGTGCCGCAAGCATCCTCCCCAACAACTCAATAGCCATGTCGGATGGCGGTGGAAATCGGCGGATGATGAGGGACACCGTGATCCCCTGGTTGCACGTGGTGATTTGGCGGCGGTCGAGCCCGCCTACCACTGGGCTTGTGCGATTGATGATGCCGACGGCGGCTATCAGTTGTTAGTGCGAGCGATAGATCTGTTGCCGGCTGAGGCGATTCAGCGGGCGATCCGTATATGGCGAAGCCCCGAGTTGGGGGACAAGATTCGGGTCTTCCACACGTCGCTCGTCGTGCACAACGATGGTTCTCGACTGGAAAAGCGGTCGCAAGGTGTCACCCTCGATGAGTTGAAAATTTCGACCGAACAACTCCTGCAGAACTTCGAACGAAGTTTTGATCAGGCCGCTGCGCTTGCAAGTTTACGGCAAGCAGCGATCGTACAACGCGAAACGCCGCCCCTCATACGAGAGGCGGCGTCACAAGTTTCTGTCGGTTCCCTACTCAGTCTCGCAGATACCTAATTATCGATGCGACTGAATGTAGTCAGCCAGGGGAACGCGACGAGCCGTCAGGGCCGAACTCGTGCCCGTCGGTGGGTCTGGGATATGTGAATAGATTGGAATACTTCGCAGAGTTCCCCAGCGATTGGTTTCAATGAAGCTTCCTGAGTTCGCATCGATGCCAAACTGCGTGATCGCCATGAGATTCGGTACCCTCGCGTGGCGCCAAACCGTGCCGCGCGCCGCCTGTTGAGAATACAGAGCCAGTCGCTCACGTAAGTTCTCGAGAATTCGAGCGCCCGCATAATGCTGCAACCACAGAGGACTTGCGAAACTCGTGCAGGCTCCCGCGCAGGATTCCTGGACGAGGTTTGCTGAGTTGTAGTCGAACGAGGGACGAATAGGTTCGCCAGCTCGTGGTCCACCGCGAATATCCCGTGCCGCTACGATCTCGCCGCGACCTCGGGCCTCAAGAAATTCGGTGACCGCTCGCATCTCGGCGGGCGTCACATAGAATGTCGCTTCAACTCGATGGCCGAAGTTTGACGTCGTCGGCGCCGTGCCGCTCTGAATCCCATAGTAAGAATAGTGCTGATTGCCCACTCGAAGGCTCGCACTTCCCGGGTCAGCCGCCGTGCCGTCAAAGCCAATACCGATGGTTTTTTCCCCGATCTCACGCATCCAACCCGAAAACTTTTCGCGCGTCACACCAACGGAAAGAAACTCTCCCTGTCGAGGATAGGGACCGGCGTCAGCTCCTGTCTTGAGGCGCCATTTAGCGATGTAGGCAAAATCCTCCAGACCCACACGAATCAAGGCGCGCGACATGCGAACACGCCCCTCAACGCCTTCGATCGCCGACGTGTTTTCAGCCGTAAAGACTTCGCCTCGAAATAGAGCTCCGCACTGACGCGAGGTGGCCTCGCTCTGCGGAGAAACCAACACACTGCTGATGAGCGACACCCCGAGGGCGACTGGCCCTATGCTTCTCTGCCACTTCCGCCAATTCATGGTTCACCTCGACCCAAAAGATAGTCATTCAATGGAATTCGTTCGGATTGAATAGTTCCGGTTCGCCCCCGAAGCGGATCGGGAATGTAGCCATGCGCTGGCATTCCGCGAACCTTGAACCACTCGTTTTGATGGATGAAATCGGCCATCAACTGGGGACCCCCGGCACGTCCCGGTAGGCGCACTTGATTGGGATCTCGATCAATACCAAACATTGTGAGCCCAATGGGTCCCGGTTGTCGCACATGGCCCCACAGCATTTGTTTGGCGATATAAGTTGGACGCAAGTTCAAGCGCTCTGCGATCGCGCGCAGTGGCTCCGCGCCTTCGTAATGTGCCAACCATTTCGGATCAAACCAGCTCGTACAGGCTGCGGCGCAACTTTCCTCTCGGAGCGTAAAAGCTTCGGAGTCGAAGCTCGGTCGAATGGGCTGACCAGCACGAGGCCCCCCGCGAAGATCTCGACGTGCGAGAACTCGGCCCTCTTGCCGCGCCAGAATGAAGTCGAGAATATGCTGCTGTTCCGCCTTGGAAATGGGAAGAGTGAGCTCCGAGTATCCCCATGAGGCCTGTCGAACCTTCGCGATGAAGCTTCCATCATCTGAGGCCTCATCTTTTTGAATATCACTAAATGTGAAATACCGGTCGCCGATTCTCAAGGATGCTGTGCCCGGGTTTCGTTCCGGCAAACCGCTAATCACCAGGCCGACGGATTCGCTGCCGACTTTTTCCATCCACGCTTCGATTTTGTCTTTGGGTACGCCGCTGACGAGAAACTCGCCTCGCTCGGGGAAAGGTCCACGCGCCGTCGGCGAAGTGGACTGCCACCGCACCACATAGGCCGTTTGGGAAAGACCGAGATCAACCATAGACTGCGCGACCCGCACGCGATCCGGTGAGGCCAACATGCTGGGTGTAACATGGACCTCACGACTTCCACGAAAGATGTCCTCGCAAAGCGCGGCCCAGCTTCGAGCCGACCAAGTCGAACCGAGGAGGATAGCCGATCCCCATATTGGAGCGACGACGAGAAAATCACGACGCGAGATTCTCGGATTCATAGTCCAGCCGCCGGCGTGAAGATGAATTCGCAACGCTGACCGGCTGGAACCGCTCGGAGCTGCGATGTCGTCGGGGCCGCTCCTCGTGCACGTGCCTGTACCTCTTCGACACTGCCCGGGTGCTGAGGCCGAATGGCGATCGGAGTGATGCGATCATAAGCTCTACGAACCTGAGCATTTTCTCCCGCAGGCTCCATGAGCGCAAAGCCAATGACGGGATCCGGGTTCGCGGTTGTAGTTCGGGATGTTCGAGCCTCAATAACCAACTGACCGTCTGTCATCTTGTAGGGAATGTAGACGGTGCTCTGAGAAAGCGTTCTTCGCATCGGCGACACACGTCCCGCCTCTCGCAATCGAGCAAACTCTCGAGCGAGTAGATCTTGAGCCTCCGCAAGCCGGCCCGTCACTTCGGGTGCATTGGTATTCGCCAGGTAAGCGCGCCAGCGATTCAAAACATAGTTGAGTCCCTTGTCTTTGCCGAAACCCATATGTTCAGCCGGAGTCGAGAGTCCCGTCAGTTTCAAAGCCTCCTCGTTGGCGACCGTATCGAAAAGCCTTTGAATGCCGTCTTTATCCAAATTGGAGCGAGGATCGATCTCATTCACGGCTCGCAACAAATAAGCAGACAAGGTCTCAAAGCCATTCACGTTTCGAATGAGCTTGTAGTACCAGCTACCAAGGAAGGGAACTCCTTCAGCACCTGTGCCGATGGCGTTGGAGAACTTGCCCCATACAAAGGGCTCGGGGAAATGAGCAAAGTTTCGCAAGGGGCGTCCGTGACGAATCGCCATCTCCGTGTCGAAACGGAAACCGTCGTTGTCCTTGAACATGACTTGGCCGGTCGGCAACCATCCATCACCCGATTTACGAAGCTGATAGTAAAAGTTCTGCGTGTGAAGCTCGCCCGGCAAACCCTCCATAATGCCCATCGCCAGATAGCTTCGCAGCAAAGGGCGAATGATCCGCTCTCGAACAAAGTCCATCGGACGCTCACCCGCAAGGCGCGACATATCGCGAATGTTCAGACCGGGCACGGCGTGCTCACCCGTATTCTGCAAGATGAAGGCAGGGATCCACCGTGTGTTGCGGGCCGGATTCAACAGATCGGGAGCCAACTCGCGGTGAATCGTCGACGCCAGCTTCCCGGGCGGCTGGAAAGCCGCGGGCTCAAGCATGAACTGAACGCCATAGCTGCGCATTACTTCTTGGGGAACGGCTTGAATCGCCTCGCTCATGATGATCGCACGGCGGGCTTTTTTATCTGTGTTAATTCGCACAGAACCGTCAATTTCACGGTGAATCGAGACCTTCACCCAATGAACTTTATCGGAATTTCCAGGCTCCATCACGATGAGAGAACGTGGGCTGGAAGTCGTCATCGCATGGTAGTGGTAGACGATTCCATATCGCTGGATCAAATCTGCATAGGCATTGACGTGGTTGGGATGGATGAAGAAGCGAACAAAGGTCTGACCATTGTGCTCAAAGCGCACAAGTCTTTGCGTGTCTTGAGTTGCATAGCTTGAAATGTGAGAGAACTGCATTTGTGATTCTGGAATCGGAATATACGGCAAACGAAACGTCGTAAATTCTGCCGGCGCAAATACGCCAAGACTTCGTAGATCATTGGAGGTCTGAGCATGAAGATTTGCGTCCTTCTCGAGTCGCATGACCTCGGCAAAAGCGCGAGGTAGGCGCGACATGAGATTTTGTCGATCGTTGACATCGCCTGTAACGACCGTATCTTCCGCGCTGAGCGGACCGTCCAGAACAACTTGGCCGCGAATGCGACCTTTCTCTTCGGGCTGAACACGAGTCCTAAAGTAACGGATTTCAACTTCGCGATCTGGCGGCGCCTCCATGCCTTCTGGCAAGAGCCAGCGTAAACCTGCCCGATCTGTCACCAAATGCATGCCGGGGGGAATATCGACGGGACCTGTCTTGGGAACCTGTCGGGGCTCAAGGTCTTCGGCGAAGGCGGTCGACAACGGACCCACAGTCGACTGTAAGCTGGCGAGAAGTGCCAAACTCATCAAGGCTCGGCGCCAAGCGGAGCGAGGCGGCCGGACGAGGTCTGCCCCCGATGAGCTCGACGGAATACTCAGAAGCTTCATCAACTTGGCAGTCGTCGAAGTTGATTGTCGCAATTCTTCCATTTCACCCTCCACCGCCAACGTTCACGCTCTGCTCACTCACGGCCTGCCTCGAATTCCGGATCAGGCCGAGCGCCAACAGCTGAGTGAGACGCTGTCCTCAAAGAGTCCAAATCCCGAGGCTTCTTCCTCTCATTCCGAAGGACTCAAGAGGCAGAACTCCGAATCCTCATAACGGATGACGTCTTAAGAGCATCCGGAGCGAGCAAAGCGTAGACCGCAATTCCCAATTTGAGTTGAGACGGAATTGATCAGTGATTTCGAGAATTCGAATGTTCATGTGGTCGAATTCATGAAGGAGGCAAGGACCCTTCAGGGCGGGTGGTGCCCATTCTTGTCACTGTTCACACGAAACGCAAATGCGGGGCTGTGGCCCCGATGGCGCCCCCGCAGGTTGCCCCGAATGCTCTTTTAGAGATCAATTAGGGCGACGTGACCTATAAAGCCTACTGAACCGTCTTCGCTTCGTCGCCCGATTGCGAGGGAGAGCCTGAGGTAGATCCTGCCGGAGACTGGCCGAAGTTCTTCATCACCTTCCAAGCCTTGAGATAGTTGTAGGCCTGAAGAACCTGAAAATCCTCGCCCAGCAACTTCTCACGAGGTGATTTCTTCTCTTTGCTCACCTCTTGTGTGAACCAGAAACTTTGTCCGCTGGTTGCCGCGCCTGACTTTTTCTCCGCTTGTTCGCGCTCGCCCAAAAGATGTCCGCCCAGATCTTGCTCTTTCTTGACCTGTCGTCGAATCACAGCCTTCTGAAAGGCTTCAGGATCCACCTCTTCAACAATCACATCCGGTCGAATACCCTCAGCCTGAATCGCCCGACCCGAAGGTGTAAAATAACGTGCGACAGTCAATTTCAAGCCGCTGCCATCGCCGAGCTTTACAACGCTTTGCACGCTGCCTTTCCCGAAGGTCGGCTGCCCCATGATGAGCGCGCGCTTGTGATCTTGAAGTGCGCCCGCAAGAATCTCGCTGGCTGATGCTGAGAACTCGTTCACGAGAACGACGACCGGGAAGTCCTTCATGGTTCCTGCCTTCTTGGCGTAAACCACCTCTTTATCCTTCTTATTTCTTCCAATGGTGCTGACGATCACACCTTCCTGAAGGAATAGATCGCTGATCCTCACGGCTTGATCGAGCAGGCCGCCTGGATTCCGACGCAAATCGAGAATCAGACCTTTCAGGTCACCGGAGTATTTGGATTCTAGGCTCTTGATGATTTTCTCAAAGTCTGTGGCCGAGTTTTCAATAAAGGACGTCAGACGAACATAGGCATAGCCATCATCGAGGTCTGTCACCTTCACCGATTTGAGCTTAACCGTCCCTCGTTCAATAACGAACTCACGTGGCTTATCAAATCCCTCACGGAAGATGCCCATACGAACCTTCGTTCCGCGCTTGCCTCGCATGCGCTGTGCAGCCTCGGCGAGACTCAACCCCTTTGTCGACTCGCCATTGATCTCCACAAGTTTGTCCCCAGCCTTGATACCCGCGTTCCACGCTGGCGTATCTTCAATCGGAGAAATGATGGTCAGAACATCATTCTGAATCGTGATCTCAACACCGAGGCCACCAAACTCGCCGCTCGTTTCATTTTCAAACTCGCGGTAGACCTCGGGCGGTAAGAAGTTGGTGTGCGGATCGAGCTCTTGCAAAAGCCCCTTAACCCCGCCGTAAACCAGTTTTTTGACATCAACCTCTTCGACGTAATACTGCTGCACGAGGTTCAACACCTTCGTAAACAGCTGAAGATCCGCATATCTTTCTTTGGTTTGGGCCAAGACGACGTTTGAAGACATCGCGCCTAGCAAGAAGCCCGAAAGCCCCACACTCATAACAAACATGACGGATAGTACGGGTTTCAATTCTGACTTCTTTACCATGTTGCAGTCCCTTGTTTCTGTGCGTGAACCAGATCAGCAGTTGCGCCCGCCGGTCCTCTTTTAATGTCCCCAGTTTGCTGCCGCCGGTCTACGGAAAGACTCGAATCTGACTTTGGGCCAGTGAAATTCGCTAAGAGAGGGTGTCTTTGATTAATCCAGGCCATGGGATTCTCGGGTTCAGAGAAGTGCCGTATTTCAAAATAGACCTCTGAAGCGACACCCACCCGACCCAAAACACTTCCCTCGGCCACTCGATCTTGGCCTTTGACTTGAATCTGTTGGAGACCCGAATAAACAGAATAATAGTTGTCACCATGATCGATGATCACAGTGGGCCCCACGCCTCCAACAAATCCTTGGAATGCGACCAATCCCGACTCAACACTTCGCACCTCTTGCGATCGATCGGACTCGATCAGCCAGCCTTTGTGACTGATTTTGAATTTGAACTGTGGATCCACCCACAATCCAAAGCCGCGCAATAATCGACCATGTTGAACAGGCGCACTGAGCTGCCCTTTGCGCTCGAACAAGGACTTGCGCAGGAGTTCGGACAAATCGACTTCGGCACTCTCAAGCGCTGCGGCCTGCATCTTCTCGCCACGCTTCCGAAGATTGACGACTTGCTGCCTTCGCTCAGCCGCCGCACGGTCGAGGTCCTCGGCGAGCTTTGACTTTGCCAAATGCTCAGCGGCCAGAAGCTTCTCCTGAGCCTCGATTCGTTTTTCAATTTTTAACAATCTGGCCACTTGAGATTTAAGACGAGTCCGGCTTTTGGCTAACTGTTGCAAACTTCGTTGATAGCTCTGAATCGCTCGATGGTCCGCATCTGCTACGATCCGCAGATTTCTCAGCACGGCATCAAATTCAAAGGCTTGGCGTTGTGCCAACAACACTCCCTGCGCCCCCTCCTGGCTCAACATATACATGGCGCGAAGTCGGCGTCGAAGGTAAGTGCGCTGCTTTTCCAAACTCGCTTCGATCTGGGCTATGGCTTGAGCTACGGACTTTACCGCATCTTGCGCTTCAATGAGCTCGTTCGTGAGAACGCCCTTTTCACCGCTGATCTTCTTCATACGCTGGTTGATCGCATAAAGCGCGCCGAGAATTCTTCGTTTTTCCTGCTCTTGAATCGAAAGCTCAGCTCGGGTCTTTTTCAGAACCTGAAGGTTTTCAATGAGCTCACCGCTTTTCTCATCAACTGATGCCCCTTGAGGCGCCGGGCCCTCGGTCGCCGAAGCCAAACTGAGAATCAAAGTCGAAGCAGTGATCGCCACGCCAAGTCCGACAAAAGCGCGACGCATCGGCCGATGCTTTTGCAGGCCGGTGATGCGGCCGGTCTTACCGATTGGGTTCACGCACGGCCTCCAGACCGACGAGCCGCGGCCCAACCATCATTCATCTGTCGGATCGCTAGCCAAGATCCAACACAGCCGACAGCGACTGCTAAACCCACCGCGGTGAGAACCTCCACCGTCGTCAGGAAGCGCAGCTCCATGGCGATATGAGAGAAAGCCAGCTGGCCCTTCATCTTCTGCAAGAGAGCGTCGAAGACAAATGCATTGAGGAGGAGTGCGGCCAGAATCGATGCGAATGAGATGGCGGCACCTTCCACAAGATAGGGCCGACGGAGATTATCGAGGGTTGCGCCGATCAACTCCATGATCTCGATCTCTTCCCGGCGTGCCGCGAGACCCGCACGTATCGCGTTTCCGATGACCAACAAGCTTCCCGCCAACAAGACCATACCCAAGAACACGCCGATGCCGACCAGGAGATCCACGGAAGAGGCATAGGATTTGATCCAACTCTGACCGTAAGAGACATCCTCGACTCCGCGTAGCTTCTTCAGCTCCACGGCAAGTCCCTCGACAGTCTTCACTCGCTCTTGGGCCGTAATTTGATCGCTGAGCCGCAACTTGAGAGAGGCGGGAAAGGGCGTCGCAAATTGCTCATCGTCCAGAAGATCCGGGGCATAAGAGGCCATTTGACCTTTGAAACTCTCGACCGCCATTTTTTTCGTCACGACTTCAACGCTCTGAATACGTGGATCTTTTAGCAACTCATCGCGAAGCTTCGCCGTTTCGAGATCTCCGAGCTCGTCATGCAAGTAAACCGCAACTTGAACGCTCTCGCCCCAATGCGCGACCAGTCTCTGTAAATTCAGCGCCCAAACCGAAGCGAAAACGACGATCGCAAACGTGGCAGACAACACCGTGAAGGTCGCCAGCTGCGTACCCCATTGACGACGGGCTGAGTTCCACGCATGCGCGAGGTCACCACCCAACATCGCTTGAAGGCGAGAGATCATCGATGGTCCCATACGGCGCCTCCCTTCGCGAGCTCGGCTTCGGAGACTTGTCCAGCAAGGAGCCGTAAGGTTCGCTTGCTTCGACGTCGAACCATCTCGTGATCGTGCGTCGCGACGACCACAGTGGTGCCCTGGGCATTCGCTCGTTCGAAGAGATCCATGATCTCTTCAGAGAGCTCAGGATCGAGATTGCCCGTCGGCTCGTCCGCGATGATCAAGCCAGGCCGATGAATCAGGGCGCGCGCGATGGCAACCCGTTGTTGTTCACCGCCAGAGAGCTGCTCCGGCCATTCCTGAGCCTTGTGATGAAGACCCACGTCTTCCAAAACCTGCATGGCTCGCTCTCGCTGCGAGGCGAGCGATTCACCTCGAATGACAAGTGGCAAAATCACGTTTTCCAGAACCGTTTTGTGTTTCAATAATCTAAAATCTTGAAACACCACACCCAGCTTTCGGCGGTAGAAAGCCAAGTCATTGCCCGCCAACTCATTCAGCCGAACACCCGCGACAGTCGCATAACCTGACGTCGCTCGATCATAAGCCGAGAGAAGTCGGAAAAAAGTGGTCTTACCCGCACCACTTGGTCCGGTCAAAAACACGAATTCACCTCGAGCGATTTCGACATTCAAATCGCGAAGAGCGTGAATCTCCTGCCCTCGTGATCCGGAATAAGTCTTGTAAACGTGAGCGAATGAAATCATCGAACGCCAATCCCTTCCTGGAAACGGCACCTAACCCAAGTTTCGCACTTCGCAGGATCATTTTTATGATCGAGCCCGGCGAACTTGCTTTGGCCTCGGAGTCAGACTCCGCATGCCTTTCAGCATAGACGATGGAGTAAAAAATGGGTCCGAGTCACAGGTCTAGTTCTCTGTCAAAGCGCTGGCCTGAACCACGATGGAATCAAGCGGTGTGACTTACGATCAATTCGGCGAAGCACTGAGTTGATTGAGCTTATCGACGATACTTTGGTGCTGGTCCTGCATGGCTTGTCGCAGGACTTCCGCCAAGGCCGCACGATCGCGCATGAGCAAAAAGGCATTCTTCGATCTGAGAACTTCAGAATAAGGGGTTCTTTGCGAGTCCACGACGGCTCCGTTGCGAAAGACTCGACTCACAAGCCAAGGATTCTGAAATCCCCAGTCTTCGGTCTGGACATGGTAGTGGGCACCTTGAATTCGAAGATCCGTGTTGAAGCCCTTCAGCACAAAGCCCTCCCTACAGGTTGAGCAGACGACAAAGCGACGCTTCGGTCAATCTTCGGGTGTAGCCAACCGATAAGCAGGTGCATGCCATGGATCTTTCGAAACGGCCGAATTCACAGTCTAATGCTCGTCGGCTTTAGCGCCATTTTTCAGGTGGCGTGCGACTCGTCACGAACCTTTGAAGACGAGTCACAGTTCGCCTCGAAAGCTGAGGCTCCTTACTGTGCACAATCTCAGGCAATTCTCGGCCCATCTCGGAACGTGGAGGGCACAGCTCATTACGAGTTTCGGAGCGACGGTAATGGTCTCCCCACGGATGCGGCTTTTCGATGGTCCACACCGACTCCATGGGACGCGCAAATCGGAGTCGACATCGAAGTACGTTCATCCTCGGGGCAAGTTCTCCAATTTCGTGCGGCGCCTCCTGTGAGCGGATGGTCCAAATCTCAAGACGTGCTGGCCGCACTCGCTTCGCAATTTCCCAATGACTGGGATGTCTATCGAGCCGGCGCCCATCTTTTCACGGCTCCTCCGATCGGCCAAGAATGGGAAGTCACTCGCCATCAAGGCCTCCCAATGCCCACACGAAATCCTCACCCTCATCCAATTCGGTTGGCAGAAGTGGCCGTACTCGATCCCAACGGTCAAACTCTTCAGT
Source organism: Pseudobdellovibrionaceae bacterium (assembly GCA_947462815.1). Lineage (GTDB taxonomy): Bacteria > Bdellovibrionota > Bdellovibrionia > Bdellovibrionales > JAMPXM01 > UBA2339. Next base: position 90,587 of record CANHQR010000001.1, on the reverse strand, counting down.
GCGGTACCACCGACGACTTGGGCCACTTCTCCGTGTCCATTCCAGCTTCGGCACAATCCTGGCGCCTCGAAGTCCGAGCGCGCGCCCACCATCATCGAAATTCAACTTCTATTCTCGATTCGCCGGACAGCAATCGAACTTACGCGTTGATCGCCGACGCCTCTGATCATGAAACTCCACTTCGACTTCGAGCCAAGGTTCGCGGCGATCTTCTCGGCGGCGCCTTCCATATGCTGGAACTCACATTGCGTGCGCAAGACTATCTTCGCTCCCAAACTCAAGGTTGCGATCCAAACTGGCCCGCCTGTAAGCCATTTGAACGCGCACCTCGAGCACAAATCTACTGGCGACCTGGTCGAAGCCCCAACGAGTCACCTCAATCAACGAGCTCAGCCAGTTACTACATTCGCGGTTCCGCCTCGATCTACATTTCAGGCGGACTTCGGGGCAACACGGTCTCCAGCGACATGGATCACTTTGACGACGCCGTCGTACTTCACGAGTACGCTCACTTCCTCGAGGATTTCTTCGGTCATACCGCATCGCCAGGCGGCGCGCATGACGGCGATTCTCTCATTGATCCACGCCTCGCATGGAGCGAGGGCTTTGCCAACTTTTTGCAAGCCGCCATCACGGGCCGAGACTACTACCGGGACTCGTACGGGACTCCGGAATGTCCCTCTCTCTGCGCGGGCGCCCTCATTCATGAGTCGTTCGAGCATCCCGAGCGCGACCTCCCAGATCCAGACGCCAGGGGCGAGGGAATTTTTCGCGAATTCGCCGTGAGCCGTCTTTTGCACTCGGCTCTCAAACAATCTGGTTTCGTAGAAATCTGGTTGGCCTTTCAATCCCGCCATCTCAGCCATCAAGAGAGAGAGGGCTTTCCCACATTCGCGAGCTTTCACAAACGCCATAGCTTAAGGCCCAACGCCTCGGATTGGACCTCGCATTTGCAACGGGAAGTCATGCTTCATGGGGAAGGCGAATACGCGACGCCTCTCCTTGCCGATACGACTTGCTCGCCGACGAAGATGTTCGCCCGCCGCATGCCCTGGGACTGGGGTGATTGGTCGAGTCTCGATTGGAACATGAACAATGATTTTCTTGAAGTCCATCATCCCGGTGGCACTCTCAATGCCGAACTTCACTTCGCACAGGAATCGCTGGTGGATACCCAACTCTATCTTTGGGCACCTGGTCATCGAATCGGCATCGATCGATTTCTTCTGGCGAAGTCGACCGTGAACTCTCAAGACTGCCAGGAACCGAACTGTCTCATTTCCTCAACAGATGCCCCCGGTTTCGAGCGCAGGATTCGCGGTTTAAGCGTTGCGCTGCCTGCCGGCGTTTATCTTTTGCAGCTGAGGATCGACGCTCGGCGACTACCCGTCCGCACCAAAGCGGACCCGCAGGCCTCTGTGCTCTATCAACTCAAACTCAATGGTGAGCAAAGATGTCCGAGAAAGTAAGAACCGCACTTCGATCTCATCGCTCGCTCATCATTCTCGCGGCCATGTGTTTGGTGAGTTATGCCATCGCTTGGTGGATCTCAGTGAGCTCTCAAGACCCATCAACATCACATCCTCGCGACCATCGAGGACGAAGAGCCCCTCCCTCCGAACCTCCGCACAGAACCGAAAAGCATTCTCCGCAGTTGAGCCTCTTGCAGATTCAAGACGAACCTGCCGAAGCACAAGGCGAAGTGAGTGATACCTCACGAGGTACAACCTCTAGGGCCGCCTCGGTCGCTCGATTTGTCGCCGCGACATTAGTTGTTCCCCGGCGGGCGATTGGTGAACAACGCTTCACATGGATTCTACCTCAAGGAGTCCGCCTGGCGAACACATCGTTGACACCGGGAGAAGCTCAAATCGAAGGTCGCATCCCGCCGCTCCAAGCTGGGCAGAGCTGGCCCCTGCGCATCGAAGTGGAGTGGGATCTGGATTCGAACGGGAAGGATATGCGGGCGATGGAGTTACCGGTCGTGCTTCACGTTTACCGAGAAATCAATGGTCAAGCCGTCGGTCAGCTTTCGCAGTTCGATTTGCCGATCTCATCGTCAGAGCGAGATCCCGCAGGAGCAGATAGAACCGATACGAGAAGGCCCCAAGACTCGCGACGCGATGGTTTATCGCGCTAAGCCTCTCATCACATCAAACAGGCACAACAATGAGTTCAGGATCAAACTGATCGCGCAGAATACCTTGGATCGCCTCCAAGGTGCCACCGACAGATGATGGGCAAGTGCCGCACGCGCCTTGATAGCGAACTTCCAGCTGATGGTTTTCGTACTTCAAAACTTCGATATCACCACCATCACCTTGCAAGTGCATGCGAACAGTCTCATCAAGAATCTGCTCAATTCTTCGCATGGGTTCTGGGAGAGTCTCGCGAGAGGCCTTCTGTCGTTCATCAGGCATAAGAAAGTTCGGATCATGAATCGGCAAACGACGCTGAAGGACGGCCTGAACTTCCAACTCGAGAGTCGCAACGTCTGCATCTTCCGCAAAAGTCACCGTCGTGACATTCTCAAAAAAGTGGAGCTGCCGTACGCCTTCAATCATGAACAAATCCTCGGCGAGGAGAATGCCGGTCGCCTCCGAGGGCTTTGCAAAAGTCGCCTTACCCGTATTCTTCACAGCCACGTTGGTGACGAACTTCAAGGCGTTCGGATTGGGCGTCGGCTGAATGCGAACTTGAACGTTGTGCGTGGACATCGCGATACCTCTAGTCGAGCAACATTTGCTTAGATTTACGTACGGCCTCGATCATTCGATGCACGTCCGACTCAAGATTTAGAAATGAAAAGCTTGCGCGGGCGGTCGACGGGACATTCCAATGGGCCATCAAGGGCTGGCAGCAATGGTGACCCGTTCGGATTGCAATGCCCTGTTGGTCGAGCAGGCTCCCCAAGTCGCTCGCATGAGCCCCCTCAAGATTGAACGAAACAATCGAACTCTCATGAGAGCCACCATATAAAACGACTCCAGGAATCTCCCGGAGCTTTTGCCGCGTGAGTTGGGCCAAAGCTTTGGCATGAGCCGTTGCACCTGTCGGATTGATCGAAACGAACCACCGCAACGCCGCTTCGAGTCCTAATGCACCTTCGATATTCGGCGTGCCAGCCTCAAATTTTTGTGGAACATCCGCCCATGTGGAAGCCTCGAGGCGAACCTCATGGATCATACTCCCGCCACCCTGATAGGGGGCCAGATTTTCAAGTCGTGACATTCGTCCCCACAACACGCCGATGCCGAAGGGACCATGTACCTTGTGGCCCGAAAACGCGACGAAGTCGGCTCCTGATTGACTCACCTGGAGGGGAAATGCCGTAACGGCTTGAGCCGCGTCGAGAACGAAAACGGCTTCCGGAGCGCGCTGATCGAGTAGACGTCGCACTTGGGCAACATTCAATCGCGCGCCGGTAACATTCGAAACCCAACTGAGGGAAACCAAACGGGTTCGCGGCCCCAAAAGCGACGCGAGCGAATCGAGATCTATGCCATCTGAAGCATCAACGCTTGCAAAGCGAATCTGCGCACCACGCTCCTGGGCGATCATCTGCCAAGGCACAATGTTCGAGTGATGTTCGAGCTGCGACAAAACGATCTCGTCGCCCGGCCTCAGCTCATGTCCGCCCAAGGCACGGGCGACCAAATTCAACGACTCGGTCGTTCCACGGGTAAAGACAATCTCCGACGCTGAGGCTGCACCGATGAACTCGGCAACACTCTTTCGAGCACCCTCATATGCTGAGGTGCCTCGTTGGGCCAACTCATGAGCTCCGCGATGCACATTCGCGTTCTCGCTTGAATAGAAGTCTCGAATTCGATTCATCACCTGAATCGGCTTCATGCTGGTCGCCGCACTGTCGAGATAAACCAAGTCGCGATTGCGAATCTGCATGGAAGCCTGAGGCACATCGTGGCGGGCACGTATGACATCAAACACGTTTGAGCTTTGCGACCAACTCAAGCTCGAAGTCATGGGAGCTTCCCCGATCGCGATGATTCGCTCGCCAGCGCTTCGCTCTTCCGGGTCCTCAGCATGAGGTTCGCTTCAGCCTCGATCTGCGAGTTGCCGATTTTCAACAACTCAGGATCTCGAAGTCCGCGCAGCGCCTCGAGAGCGAAACCGAGCAGAAGAACTTCTTTTGCCTTTTCTTCGGATATTCCCCGCGATTGCAAATAAAACAAATGCTCAGCGTCCAATTGTCCAACGGCCGCTCCGTGAGCAGCCTTGACGTCATCCGCATCGATTTGCAGCTCCGGCTTCGTATTGATTTCAGCTTGGGGTGAGAGCAAAAGGTTTTGGCTCAATTGAGCGGCATTCGCGCCGACTGCACCTCGACGAATCAAAATACGTCCATTGAATATGCCGCGGGCGCTGTCCGCCAATAGGCCCTTGTAGAGCTGGTGAGATTGAGTGTCGCCGACTTCATGATCGATGTTCGTGCGATGATCGAGAACCTGCTCTTGCCGCGCCATAAACACGGCGTCGAGGTGGGCTTCCGCGCCACGACCTTGCAGTCGCACCACGGCGTCTTCACGACACATTTTGCCGCCCGACGAGATCTGCGTTTGGACATACCTGGCGTTTTCACCCACCAGCGCAATGGATTCGGCAAAACCCCAAGAGTCGGATGCGGCGCTTTGCACTCGGAGATGCTCCACGGCGCTTCCGGATTCCAAGAAGAACCTTGCTCCCCAGCTGGTCGCACTCGCCTGAGGGCCATAGTACTCAACCACACTCAAATGAGCTTCGGCCTCGACCAAGAGAATCCAAGCCGCACAAGACCACGATCCTTCGCTTCCTCGAGGCGCGAAGACCCTGAGTGGTGCGCTCGGCGAAAGGCCGCGAGGGACTCGAATGACCCAAACATCTTGATCCATGATCCACGCCATCGCATTGAAGCGATGAGCGGGCGGAATGTTCATCAAGCTTTTGACACGATCTAAAACGCTTCCCGAAACGGCCGACATCCGACAAGCCTCAACGCCTTCGGGTAATTCAAAGCGCACTTCATCCGCGACCGGCGACCATTGATATGCTTGGATTTGTGAGATCGGCGAGTACTTCCATTCTTCTTCTCGAGCACTCGGCCAACTTTTCGAGAGCTGAGCCGCCAGCGCGGGACGCCACGCGAGTTCCGGAAGACCAACTGGAGTCGTCGCATGATTCCAAGCATCTTGGAGACGCTGGCCCTGCGGAGAACGATTTTGTGGGGGCTGATACTCAGAGGAGCCAGTCATAACCTTTTTCCTCGAGTTTCAATGCGAGTGATTTATCTCCGGTCTCTACGATCTTTCCACCGGCAAGAACGTGCACGAAGTCTGGCGTAATGTGATCCAGCAAGCGCTGATAATGTGTGACCATGACAATGGCGTTGTGACGCGATTTCAGTCGATTCACCCCGTTCGACACGATTCTCAGCGCATCAATGTCTAGGCCAGAGTCAGTTTCATCCAACAGCGCCAGACGCGGTGAGAGCACGGCCATCTGCAAGATCTCATTGCGCTTCTTCTCGCCGCCCGAAAAGCCGACGTTCACACCCCGATCTAAGAACTTTTCATCCATCTCAACCAAAGCCATTTTACTTTTGAGGTATTGGTCGAAGGCCGCATCACTCAAGGCTTCAGTTCCCTGATGTTTGCAAATCGCGTTGTAGGAAGTGCGCAAGAAATTGCGATTGCTGACGCCGGGAACCTCGACAGGGTATTGGAATGCCAGAAATACGCCTTCTTTGGCGCGCTCGTCCGGCTCAAGCTCCAAGAGATCGCGCATTTGAAAATTCACTTCATAGCGAACCTGTCCCGATACGACCTCATAATCAGGATGGCCGGCAATCACCTTTGAGAGTGTCGATTTGCCCGAACCGTTCGGTCCCATGATCGCATGCACTTCACCAGGACGAATCGTTAAATTGAGCCCCTTTAACACAGGCTTTCCTTGCACATTGACGTGCAAGTCCACGACTTCAAGTAACGCCGGCTTTTCCATGGATGTCGCACTCACGGTAGAACTCCTCATCCCACTGAATTTTCAAGTTTCATTTCGATCAATTTCACCGCCTCAACAGAAAACTCCAGCGGCAGTTGCTTGAAGACGTCTTTGCAGAACCCGTTCACCAACATGGAGATCGCGGCCTCTTTGTCGAGACCTCGAGACTGCAAATAGAAGAGTTGATCCTCACTGATTCGCGATGTCGTGGCTTCATGCTCGAGTGTCGCCGTCGGATTCTTGATCTCCAGGTAGGGATACGTGTTCGCCGAGCAGTCTTGGCCCACCAACATGGAATCACACTGCGAGTAGTTTCGCGCGTTCTGAGCCGACGGCATGATCTTCACTTGCCCGCGGTAGGAGTTTGTCGAATGTCCCGCCGAGATGCCTTTCGATAGGATCGTCGACTTGGTATTCTTGCCGATGTGGATCATCTTTGTGCCGGTGTCGGCCTGCATGTAGTCGTGGGTGAGCGCCACTGAGTAGAATGCACCTTGCGACTCGTCACCCAAAAGTACGCAGCTCGGGTACTTCCATGTAATGGCTGAACCTGTTTCAATTTGCGTCCATGAGATTTTTGAAGCGCGGCCTTTGCAAATACCTCGCTTCGTCACGAAATTGTAGATTCCGCCGCGGCCCTCTTTGTCTCCCATGTACCAGTTCTGAACGGTTGAGTATTTGATTTCGGCACGCTCGAGTGCCACCAGCTCGACCACCGCGGCGTGAAGCTGGTTTTCATCCCGCTGTGGAGCCGTGCAGCCTTCGAGGTAGTTCACGAAGGAATCTTCATCTGCGACAATCAAAGTTCGCTCAAACTGACCGGTCTCACTCGCGTTGATTCGAAAGTAGGTCGAAAGGTCGATCGGACAGCGAACACCTTTTGGTACGTAGACAAATGAGCCGTCCGTGAACACGGCGGCGTTGAGCGCCGCAAAATAATTGTCTGTGTGTGGCACCACGCTGCCCAGGTACTTTCTGACCAGATCGCCATGGGTGTGGAGAGCCTCAGAAATCGAGCAGAATACGACCCCGTGTTTTTTCAATTCTTCTTGATGAGTTGTGCCCACGGAAACGCTATCAAAGACCGCATCGACGGCGACACCCGAGATTCGCTTTTGTTCGGAGAGGGGAATGCCGAGTCTCTCAAAAGTCTTGAGAAGCTCAGGATCCAATTCATCAAGACTCTGAGGGCCGTCGCCCTTTTTCTTGGGCGCCGAATAGTAGCAAATGTCTTGAAAGTCGATCGGGGGATACTTGAGATCGGCCCACTCCGGAGAGCTCATGCTCTGCCAATGGCGGAAGGCCTTGAGCCGGTAATCGAGCATCCATGTGGGCTCGTTCTTCTTCGATGAAATCAATCGGATCACATCTTCGTTTAAGCCTTTGCCAACGCTCTCCGTCTCGATGTCAGAAACAAAGCCGTACTTGTACCCCGTATCAATCGGTAGTCCGCTCATGTGGCCTCCGCCCGACGCTCAGAAACACGTTGAGGCTTGCTCTCGATGAGCTCGGCCAAACTCAAGGATTTATAGAATTCGCCGATCTTGCGATTGAGGGACTGAATGGGTGACACGATATTGCAAGAGTTCACCATCTCGCACTGCCCTTCGTCGCTCGCGCCCAAGCACCGAGCCACCGCAAATGGACCCATCAACATTTCCATAAGGTCGTGAAGGCTCACATGCTGTAAATCTTTGGCGATATAGTATCCACCGCGAACGCCCTGTTCAGCATCGAGCAGTCCGTGCTGCGAAAGCGTTTGCAGTACGCGTGCGGTCATATCGGGTGGCATTTTGTAGGTCGTCGCAATTTCTTTGACTGTGCTTCGCTCGCCCGGAGCTTTGGCCCGCATGTGCTTGAGCGACATCAATGCGTACTCGACTTTTCGGTGAATCCGGTTCATAAACGGCGTCCTTAGCGTTCGGCGCCCCGAACAAATCACGAGGTATTGTGGCGATGAAAGCTAAACGATAATAGCACGAAGTGCAATCTATTGCGGACCAAAAAGATCCGGGTTTACAAGAAGCGAATCCTTACGCCGAGTGTTAAAATTAATGAATGATATCGATAATTTATCAAACAGACCTAGCGCGCTTCGTTCCCTCATCCAGGTCCTCAGCATCGTCTTATTTCTGTGCTCTGCAGGCTGGATTTTCCTCAAGTACAAAGCCGAATCGGAACCCTTGCGCCCCCCCTTTGATCACCCCCTTTTTCGCGAAATCCACGCCGACCAACGCCGCATTCTCTGGTTGAGATTGCGCACACCCGACACGGCAGCGGACTTCTCGTCCAGCCTCTCCCGCGTGCGTGAGCTCCAGAAAACTCAGTCCGCGGCGCAAACACCATGGAGCTTTGGTTATTGGCTCGATGTGCGTTTTAATGGCGAGCGCGAGGCGATCCTCTCTCGTCAGGAACTCCTGAGCCGCCCGACCGTCGAAGGCCGCCCGCCGAAGCCCGTTGAGATCGCACTCACCGATGAGTGCCGAAAAACGGGTCTCATGACTTTGCCCGAGTTCGCCGAGCTCTACTCCCGAGAACTCGCCGGCACACAAAATCCCCCGCCTCTTCTGTTAAACTTGATTTCTCGACGGCCAGGTCTCGAGGCTCGAGTCCTCGAAATTGTTGTCGACTCCCCGACGACAAGCGCCTCCCAGCTGTCGCAATCACACGTGGTGTTTCATTCGGAAAGCGATGGCATCCTGAAGTCGCTCCGGGAGGCTCGCGCCGCCGGAATTTTCGGCACAAGCCAAGCCACACTTCTGCAACTGGAGATGCTCTCTCAATTTGGCCTCGCCGCACTTTCGCAGCTCAAAGCCGATGCCGTGGTCTCCGCGATCGAGGAGCCTCTCAACTCAGGTCGGCCTCGCATTCGCAGCTCACTCATCGAAGAAGCCCGACGACGACGCCTGAAGGTTTATTGGGGTCCAGCGTCGGATGTCGCCACAGCGCGACGCCTCCTCGAGCAGCAGGTCGATGGTGTTCTTCTGAATTCGACCGAGATTCTGCCATCGCTTTTGACCGAATGATCATCCCGCCATAGCCTATTCCCCACAAGCGACTTGCAGCGATCCTCAGGCTGCAACATCGCGAGCACCGAGGGGGCATAAATGGGTGGAATGCAGGCCAAAGTTGCAGTGAAAGCCGGAGTCTTGGACGGAGTTCTCAACGCCGGTCCGTTGGTCCAAGCCCTTCTGCTGGTGATGATTCTTCTCTCGGTGATCTCTTGGGCGATCATTCTGACAAAGAGTCGCCAATTCAATAAAGTGCGTGCCGCCAACGCGAAGTTCATTGAAGCCTTTTGGCGGGCTCCCTCTTTGGAAGATATGTTCGCGAAGGTGCGGGAACACGAAGATTCCAATGTGGCTCGAGTCTTCGCTGTCGCCTTCGCGGAAATGCAGAGAATCGCCGAGAGTGCATTCGGAGGCAAAGAGGCCGAGATCGGCGGGAGTCATCGACTCACTGGTATCGACAACTTGGAGAGATCGCTTCGCAAATCGATCGACAACGAAATCGCTTCAGCTGAATCCCGATTGAACTTCTTGGCGACAACAGGAAGTACCGCGCCTTTTATTGGTCTCTTGGGGACGGTCCTTGGGATTATGACTTCGTTCCAGCAAATTGCTTCGGCCGGCTCGGCCAGCCTTGCGGTCGTCGCACCAGGTATTTCAGAGGCGCTCTTTGCGACAGCCGTGGGGTTGTTCGCCGCCCTGCCGGCGACAGCGGCTTACAACTATTTCGTTGGCCAAGTTCGGCGGATTGAAATGGATCTCACCAGCTTCAGTTCTGACTTTTTGAACGTAGCAAAGCGCAACTTCTTCAAGGACCAGTGAAATGGGTATGAGCGGCGGAGGAAGTTCCAACGGCGGCAAGAGCCGCATGGTGATGAGTGAGATCAATGTCACACCACTCGTGGACGTGATGCTGGTGCTGCTGATCATCTTCATGATCACCGCACCCATGATGCAACAAGGGCTCGAGGTCGATTTACCCGAGACCGCCGCCACCGGCCTCAGCACGAATGACGAGCCGTTTGTGATCCAAATCAGCAAGTCTAAGCGAATCACCGTCGCTGATAAGCCGATCCCCATCGCTGATCTCCGCAAGCGCCTTCAGGCGATCTTCGCGACGCGATCAAACAAACAAATCTATCTTCAGGCCGACAAGGCCGTTGACTATGGGTTCGTTGCCGAGGCGATGGCCGAAATTCGCGCGGCGGGAATTCAGAATATTGGTCTTGTGACTTTGCCAAAGGGTGGGCCTTGAAAGATCCATTCGCGCAGGGTTTAGGAAACTCATTGAGTATTTCCTTAGGCGCTCACGTGGTCGTCGTGGCAGCGCTCACCCTGAAGGCCTTCTTCTTTCCCAACGAACCCCTGCGAATCGAATCCGCGATTCGCGTGGACATCGTGGGTTTGCCCGACAAATCGCCGGAACTTCCACCCGCTCCTCCTCCCCCGCAGGCCGAACCCCCGCCCCCACCACCGCCAGCTCAACTCCCGCCGCGCGAGCAGGCTCCCCCTCCTCCTCCGCCGCCGGCCGTGGTTGTCCTCAAGCCGACGCCGGGACCAACTCCCAGAGAACGCTCGGCGAGAGAGCTCCGCCAGGATCAAACTGCTGCACTCAAAAAATTGGAAGCGATTGCCAAGCTCGAGCGACAGGCCCGAGCTGATGCCGCGGCCAAGGCCGCGGCCGCGATGGCCCAAGCTCGACCCGTACAAGGAAATCAAGTATCCCGAGGTGGCTCGCTCTCAGGTTTGACTCGACTTGATCACGACACCTATCTGTCCTCGCTGGAACAAAAAATTCGGACCGCATGGCGACCGCCCAAGTACTTGGCGAAGAATGGTCTGAAGGTGAAAGTCCTCGTGCACATCGATGCGCAAGGCGCTGTAATCAAAAAGGCAATCTTACAATCCAGTGGCAATTCTGTATTCGACGAGTCGGCTCTTCAGGCCATCGATTCAATTGTGCCCTTTCCCCAACCTCCATCCAGTCTAGCAGGTCTACTTTCCACGAGCGGTTTGCTCTTAGATCTTGAGCCCTCCACAACCCGATGAGGTAATAGGAAGTTATGCTTCGAGTCGCGTCGAACCCGAGGAGAATGAACATGCGCAAATTCCAACTGATGACAGCCCACTTGATCTTGTGTTGTGGACTTTCTCTTCTTGGATCGGCGGCGAAGGCCCAAGAGGGCGCGGGTTCAGGCGCCTACATACGAATCACCGACGCCAAGTTCAAAAAGAGCTTAATGGCATTACCCGCCTTTCAACTCACGGGCGTGGCCGCCGCCTCTCCACAGCATCTCAAGGTCGGTAAAGAGCTCTACGATGTCTTCCGGCAAGATATGGAGGTCAGCGGATTCTTTGACTTCATCAAGCCCGACGCCTTTCTTGAAGACCCCGCAAAGGTCGGTCTGAAACCTTCACCTCAAGAAGCGGGCGGCTTCACCTTCCCGGCTTGGAAACAAATCGGCACTGAGTTTCTAGTTCGCGTAGGCTATCGCATGACCGGTAGTGAAGTGGTGATGGACGCTTACCTTTACCATGTACCTCAGGCCAAGCTCGTCCTCGGCCGGACTTATCGCGGCAACATGGCCGATGTGCGCAGCGTGGCCCACACCTTTGCCAATGATGTCGTCAAAGAGCTCACCGGACTTCGCGGTATGTTTTTGTCGCGAATCGCCGTGAGCCGAACCGCAGGAAAAGACAAAAAGGAAATCTTCATCATGGATTGGGATGGAGCGAACGCCCGTCAAGTGACGACCCACAAGTCGATCACAGTTTCTCCGGCCTGGTCTTTTGATGGTAAGACTCTCGCCTATAGCGCCTATGCCTACCACCCTGCTCGGAAAACGCGAAACCTCGATATGTTCACTTACAATCCATCGACAGGTCAGCGCCAACTCGTCTCCTACAGGCCCGGCCTCAACTCCGGCGCGAGCTTTTTTCCAGATGGCCGCAATCTTCTCCTGACGATTTCGAATGCGGGAAATCCAGATATCTATCGCATGTCGATCGATGGACGGAGGCTCGAACGACTCACGAATGGCCCACGCGGAGCGATGAACGTCGAGCCCGCCGCGAGTCCCGATGGATCGCAGATCGCGTTTTCAAGCGACCGCAATGAAAGACCTCACATCTTCATCATGAACGCCGATGGCTCGAATATTCGTCGGATCACGATCGCAGGCACTTACAATTCAGCACCTCGCTGGTCTCCGGATGGTCAACGCCTCGTCTTTGCAGGCTATGATAAGGGCCATTTCGATCTCTTCACTGTTGCAGCCGACGGGTCCGACATGCTTCGGCTGACTTCAGCCCGAAAACCCAACGGTAAAATGGCGGACAACGAAGACCCCTCTTACTCTCCCGACGGGCGTCACATTCTTTTTGTCAGCAACCGTACAGGACGAAAGCAACTCTATACTGTGAGCGTCGACGGTGAAGTCGAACGACGAATCAGCTACGACCAAAACGATTACTCAAAACCCCACTGGTCGCCGGCCTTTGAGTGATGTGGAGGACCTCCAATCCAAGCTACCTTGGCGCCTCACCGACGCTGAGGTTCATTCGCTTGCCGCTTTTTCGCCGGCCGCGAGTCGGCTCGTCAGAATTTGTCGAGAACAACAAGCCGTCACGGATTCCGAACGACTTCGCGTGCAGCGCCATGTCGCTTGGATCTCAGCGGCCTTTGAACTGATGAAACTCGACGAGCAGAATGGAACAAAAGCTCAGACGGCTGAGCCGCCCTTAGAGCCAGAGCAGTTGCGAAATGGGGATGACAAAATCTGCGCGGATTGGAGTCAAGCGGCAGATTGCCATATCCGCGAAGCTCATCACCTCTCCGGCTTCAAGGATGTGGCCGTCATTGCGATGGGTAAGCTCGGATCTCGCGAACTCAATATCTCAAGCGATATCGATCTCGTCCTCGTGTCTCCGGACCGATCATCGGAAGATGACATTCGAGCCGACCAGAAGGCCGCCCAGGATTTTGTGAAACTTCTGAGTGAAAACACAAATTTCGGCTTCTGCCATCGCGTCGATCTGGGACTTCGACCGGGCGGCGGCTCCGCACCAGCTGTCTTGCAACTGTCCTCTCTTGAAAACCATCTCGGCTATCATGGTGAGCTCTGGGAGCGCCTCGCTTGGGTGAGACATCGTTTCGTCATCGATCCGCAGAAACTCGAGTTGCAACTGAAGTCTCTCCTGACGAACTTCTGCTTTCCTCGGCATTTGGACTATACGGTCTTTGACGAAACTCGCCTCTTGCTCAGTCGAATACGGGCCGAGTACCCCCCACATGCCGACGGACGCTTTCACTTAAAGTTACATCCAGGTGGAATTCGCGATATCGAACTCTTCATTCATGCTCTGCAGATCACGCACGGCGGCCGAACAAGGGCTTTGGCCAGTCATGATGCTAAATCGACCTCACAAGCGATTCGCAAACTGCGGGATGCAAAACTTCTCGATGACGAAGAATCAAAGTTACTGCATGAAACCTATTGGCATTATCGAGGCATCGAGAACCGACTTCAAGTTCGGGAAGACTCTTCCGAATATATAGTTCGAAGTGGTGCAACGGGCGCCTATTCAGCTCATGATCTGCGTGCCCGAGCCGCCAAAGTCGTTCAGCTCGCGGAACGGGCCTTTCCGGCTAGGCGCGATGAGAATCTCGAGATTCCCGACGTCAATAAGCTTGTCGAGTTAGGTTTCAGTGAGCGCGTGGCAAGCGAGTGCCTTGAAAAACTCGAACAGCTTCACGCCAAGAGTCGTCGCGCCGAACGCGATGAGCGGGCCCGACGAACCTTTCTGTCGTCATTTCTGAAGGCTTTGCAAAACGCTGGTGGCGACCTGGATTTGGGCCTCGCTCTGCTGACGGACTTCGTGCGCTCGACCCGCGTTAAGGCGAGCTTCTTTTCTCTTCTAAATTCCGAACCAAGTCTCATTAAGAGTCTCGCTGTTTTACTCAGCGTCTCACCCTGGGCTGGACACACACTCGCGGGGCGACCCGAACTCTTGGACTCCATTATTCTTCGCGCGGATGCCGAGATCCCCCGAGATCCTGCGCTCGCCGACCAGGCTTTTGAAGCCCTTGCAGAACGACGACTCGTCGGAGAACTTCTCGCGCTTTTGGACTTTGCTGCTAACAACAACCTCGAAAATTATCTGCAGAAGCTCACCTCTCTTGCCGACCAAATCGCCACCGACGCTATGCTCACCTGCGCCAACGAGATGGGTATTGAACCACTTGGTCTGATCGCGCTCGGAAAGTGGGGGGGGAGAGAGTTCGGCGCTAAGTCCGATTTGGATTTCGTCTTCCTTGTTCGAGGCAGTCCTCAAGCAGCACAGCAGAAGCTCGCCCGACGCTTCATTCACCGCCTCACCGAATCGCGCCGAGGAGGCCAACTTTACTCCATTGATCTTCGCTTGCGACCCAGCGGTCATGCCGGACCAATTTTGGTCGAGCATGATCAGTTACATCAACACTTGCTCACGCAGGCCGAGGCCTGGGAACGACAGAGTTGGCTTCGGGCTCGCTTGCTTGCCGAAGAACAACTTCGAGTGAAACTCGACTTCTCCCCATCGAAGATTTGTCGCTCTCGGCCATGGACCATTGCGGATCACGAGCAAGTTCTCTCGATCAGTCGGCAACTCTTCAAGCCAATCGACGCAAACGCTTTTGACCTCGACCTTAAGCTAGTGCGTGGAGGTCTCGCATCTGTCGAGTTTGCCGCGCAAATCGATTGCCTTCGGCTTCACGAAGCCTCCGAGCAGTTCGAGCTTGAGCCCTCGACACAGAGCATGATTCACTTTCTAGAGAGGACTTCGAGCGTTTGGTCGACACATTCCGCTCGACTTCTCGACATCTACCGCAGAACGCGGCTTGTGGAACAGTGGCATCGTCTGACGGGAGATGTGAGCAATTCGAAGATCAACTTCCGAGCCCAGGAAACCGACCGAGTTGCACGAAGACTGGGGCTGCGCGAGGAAGATCATCGAAGCACGGCAGGTGTTCGAGACGATCGCTCGAGTTTGAATATGAGGACGAGGCTGAAGAGTTTCCTAATTGATGGCCTACGAGAATCCGAGTCCCGATTGGCGGCCATCGAAGCGGAAAGAAAATAGGCGGAGCTGAACGGAGATCAGACTTGAAGATAGAGTCGAAGCCCCAAAAAAATTCTGCGCGAGTCGGCTTGCTTGCTCATCGCTCTGTGTTTCCCATTCGCGTTTTGAGGTCTCAACTTGTTGCGCTCATGGCCGGCATGCAGTTTTTCTTAGCTGCACAAAGTTCCGCACAGGTCCCGCCACAGTTTTCACCGAATCTGCCTCCACCAACAACGCCTGGCTTACCTGGAGGTGTTCTGCCGCCGACGCAAGGCCCGGCACAAACGCCTGTGCCTCAAGCGCTGGGTGGTGGCGCTGGCGGAAACTTCCCCGGTAATGCACAACAAGTGGCGCTGCCAACACCTCCGCCTCAGGCTGGGCCCTCATCGAATTCTCCGGCCTTCAATCCTCCTCCTTCGCAGATCGTGAATTCTCCAGAGCCAAAGAGCGAGTTGTTCTCGGCGAGTCAGTCCTCGATCACTAAACCTAGAATCGTCGTCAGCACCTCCGAGGGTGACTTTGTCATTCAACTCAACCCTTTGATCGCGCCACAGAATGTTTATTCGTTTCTTGAGTTAGCGCTCGGGCGCAAAGAGTTTGTCGATATTCGCTCGGGCCGAAAGGTGACACGCCCCTTCTACACGGGACTATCTTGTCATCGAGTCATCCGAGGAACCTTGATTCAGTGTGGTTGCCCCTTCGGCACAGGACGAGGTGGACCGGGCTTCACGGTGCCGGATGAGTTTTCACCGGGCGCACGCTTCAATCGTCCCGGCGTCGTCGCGATGGCCCCTCAGCAGATCGAAGAGGGCGCGGCTGCATCCAATCGTAAGGATTCAAACGGTAGCCAATTCTTCATTTCTCTGGCACCGCTGCCAGAATTTGACGACCGATTCACCATCATCGGTGAAGTCATCGAGGGCTGGGAAACCATCAAAAAGATTGCCCTCGTCCCGACGAGTCCCACAGATCGGCCACTCAAACGAGTGATCATTTTCGGTATGGAAACTTATCAGCCCAAAGCCAATGGCTCGGAGTCCAGCGCTCCCTCAGAGGCGACACCGATGGCTGTGAACGTCGTTGAACCTGTTCGCGCTCTACCCATGGAGCCTCCCACCGCACAGCCTGCTCAACAGCCGAACGCCGATCGTCCTCAACAGGGACAAGGCCGACGGGGCAGTGGTCGACGCAATCAGCGCTAGGCCTCATCGTCGATGCTTCGGGAAAATCTGAGAGGGTAGGCCCATCATTGCGGTCGGCTCTCTAGTTGGTTTTTTGGTGCGTCTTTTTTGAAGCTCGACACGTTCAACTTTTCAACAGCAGACCGCACAAAGCGGCCATCGACAAAAATCGTCACCCACAAGCTCCCCGGTCGGCTCTGTTGAGTCTTTTGACACCTCAAAAATCCCCGCATTTTCAATAGCTTTGGATCAGGTTCGCCCAGAATCCGAACATCGGGAAAATCTCAACCACGTCATGATTCCTAGCACTTGGCTTGCACCCTGCGACCATTGGATCTGAGTTGAAGCGGCACGAACGCCGCCTCACCCCTAATGCGCACCGAAGGCGCCCCGAAGGCGGAGGATGAGATGTCATTGTCGACGTCCGATCGGAATCTCAGTGAGAATCACGTCGTTGCGGTACTCGAGACCGCCGCCATCGCATCTCTTCCTGCGGAACCTCATTCGACCTTTCGTGCTTCCATCGGAAAATTTCTCAAGACTCTTCCAAACTTCGTCACGAAGAGACTGATCGCGATGGGGACACTCGGGCTCCTGGCGTGGACAACTTCAGCTCAGGCTCAGGGTGCAGCCGCAACGTCAGGTCCGCAGGAACAAAATCTACAGAGACAACAGCCGGCCAATAACGAACGCTTTGCATTTGAATTTCGCCATCCTGAAACTCAAGAGCTCATTCGCGTGTATATCCCCACGCTTCCCAGTCAGGAGCTGCGGCAGTGGTCGCCTCGTAACCTGAGACGCCGGGTTGATGAGCAGTTTAGACAACAGCAAAATGCGCAACGCCAAGAACGCGATCGCTTCGCCAATCGAGCTCGGCATTTTGCAACCGACATCCCCGCCGAACTGGTCGCGTTTAACTTAGCTTTGGCGCTGAATGCTCGCAATCACATGGAGAATGATCCCATCGCGCTGAAGAACTTCATCGACCGAAGCATACTTGATCCGGTCGCTCATGTGAGTTTCATCGGATTCTTGGCCGCCAGCCGCGCTTCCACTAGCTTTCTTCAATCCGCAGGCTTAGCTTACGATCCGTTGCGAGCTCCGATTGGGGACTACCGGATCAACGTTCCCCAGCGCATGCAGATGGTCGCGCCCGGACTCGCCATTCCGCAAGCTGCGCCATGGGCCGCTCAAGTGCAAGCCGTACCTGCTGGTCCGACACGTCTGCAGAGGGGCTTTGCACCACTTGTGGGACCGATGGGTCTAGTCGCCGGTATGACGGTTTCAAGTGTCATCACCGAGATGGCCAATGATCCGGATTTGCAGACGTGCTCGAAGTCTCTCGTTTCTCGGAGCGTGAAGCCTGAAGATGCCGAAACCGCTTGTGAAAAGGCGTATGAGAACTGGGCGATTTCGAAGAAGCTCATGGATTACGCGCCCGATCTGTTCTCGATGGTCGCGACCTCCTTCATTCAAGCTTATCTCGTCAACTATCCCACGATGCGGGCTGCAGGTCTCGTTGGTCGTGTCGTCAGTAGCGGAGCTGAGCGCTACCTGCCTGTGGTCTTTCGAGGCCTAAACATCACTTGGCGGTTGGGCTCTTTCATGGGTGGACCTTGGGCGCGCTTCGCGATCACCGTCGCCAATGTGTTCGTCTTCATGGAAATCAATCACATGATTCTTCCCTACCTTAAGAATCCTTGGGAACGTCGGCGGCAAGGACAAGACATCACCGATTCCCTTAACGTGATCATGGATGAAATCGGCCGAGCTGAGGCCCAAGCTTGGCGTTGGCGTCCTGCGGCCGAAATTGATCCGGATTGCACGCAGCCCAATTCTCTCCAAGCCGATGCTCATCTCGATATGTTCATGGCGGGAGGCATTCCTTTGCCGGCTCAGTGCTATCGGAGCATGTCTCCGCAAAAGCTTCTGGAAAAGCACGCTGAGAAAACCAAGAAGTGGCGAAACTTCGCTCTCCAAGATGCCTATTCGGCTCATACGAACTGGCAGAAGAAAGTCGCGGACTTCTCCACGATGTACGCGAATGCCTATAGCTTCTATCGAGACATGGCTGATAACATCCATTGGCAGCGGACGACGCCGAATATTCGACCGCAAGACCGCAGCCCCTTGTACGTCGCAAGTCCACTTCACGGGTTGTTTGTTGACCCCCAACAACGTACGGATTCGCAAGGCGCACGAGACGCCCTCAATCGCGCGCGAAGTTGGTTGCGCGACTACCTTCAGCGCTTAGGGACAAGCGCGCGCGAGCGTTCGCTGCGTGTGCCCCTCACTTCAATTCTCCGAAATCTCGATGCGGTGGATCCGGCGGTTCCCGCGACTCAATTCCTACCTCCGCCCCAAAGTGCGGCCTCGTACATGGCACTTCCCGAGGCCCAGCGTAATGAGCTCGGCCTGCGGCTTCGCGAAGAGGCGATCCGCCAAGCTCTCACACAAATCCGTACGACTCTTCAGAATGATCGAGCCTTGTCAGATCGACATATCCCCTACCCGTCGCCTCTCTACGAGAGCCTCGCCGAGCACAATCCCTACATGAAGCTAAGACTGCTCATGGGAGATCCCGAGCCTTTGCGTGAAGGCCTGGCCTACTTGCGGGCCTTCAACGACGATCCCGCCGTCATTGCCCAAGAGACCAAGCGAGATCACCCTTCGGGTATTGGCCGAGCACGCGCTCAGTCTATGGTCGACTACTTGCTGATTTCGATGGTTTGCGGACCAACTGCCGATCCCAACGCCGAAGAACGAATTCGTCTCTTTCAATCGAGTCGGCGTACAACGATGGACTCTGTTCTGCACAGATTCGGTCTCAGCACACCGCCGTCCATTGATCCCAACAATCGCGAAGCTATGATCGAAGTGGATCGCCATTTTGAATCCACGATGCGGCCGACTCAAGATGGACAGCTACCAGGACGTGGTCCACACAACCTCATCACGGGTCCCTTTGGATTCGCCGCTCAGTTCCGACCTCCGCAAGTGGTTCAGCCGATCAACTACGACATCTGCAACACTTTCCCAAGAGGCCATAACCGCGACTTACCGACCTTCGACATTCACAACTCACAGTTCGTTGTGGAAGGAAAAACCTATCATGGCTTCCTCGAGCTCGTTCGCGATCGAATGCGATCCGAGATCGTCGGCACAACACCACGACCCGCGCAAGCTGACCCCAACTGGACAAGCGCCTTCGACACATGGTGGGAGCGTCATGTCGACGTCCACGTTCAATCCATGCTCAACACTTTCCGGCAGCAGTTTCACCGCGTGCTCCGCGAGAAGTATCTGCCCGCCCTGACCAATACGGAGCGCCGTCAGTACAATGGTCGCGAGTTCGCTCTCGGTGCTTTGCCCTCGCTGGAAGACGAAGCCCGCTTCTACACAGTCGTTCTCGCCAAAACGGCGAACGTTTCGCAGTCTGGAGAGACTCGACAAGAATACGGTCGACTCGCAGAGGCCTACCTTCAGCAACTGCGGGCGCTTGGAAGATTTGTCGGCGACACATCGATCATCGATGCGAAACAAATTGAGGCGCGGCAACGTTACGACGAATTGAAGGGGCGGGTTCAACAGGCACAAGATGCGCTGACGGCCTTTGTGGGCGCTCGGGTCGCAAGCGACGCACCTCAAGCGGCGGTTCAGACGCAGGTCTTGAGGAATCTTAAGAGCTGCACCGACGAGATGGATTCCTACTTCGGGATTGTTCGCAGTATTCAGGTTCCCGGTCTTTGAGTTCGGGGACCGAAATACATGGCTGGGCCGGGGATCGAAACTGGGTCTCGATTCTCGCGACCAAATCTTGCACCCAATTCTTGCACCCAAATCTTGCACCCAAATCTTGCAATGGTTCAGGGCAAGGACGCAGAGCTGCAGCTCGGACTAAGAACTGATCGGCCACGAGGCGTTTAATTGGACCTCAGGCCGCCTCGGAGAGACGCAGAAGACCGATTTGGTCACAGCTGGGCGAGGAATGCTTTCTCGCCAACGGATGAGTTGGGAAGTGTTTATAGGCGATGCCACTAAGTCCTCGAGAGATTTTGGAATTTACTCGAGGAATGGAGCCTCTGCCCCAAGGCCGAATTAAGCTGCGGAGGTGACCAGATTGGGCACCTCAGCGCTCATCCGACCTCCAGGCTTGGGATTTGATAATGGGATTTGAGATTAGCACTTTGAGAACAGAACAGAGACGTTTGAGAAGGATCACGAGAGTTTTGAGTTTCAGAATTTGGATTCACAAGCTCACGGCGTGAGCGAAAGTTTCGAGCACCGACTCGAGGAGGCTTTATGAAGGCGAAAGTAACCAAAACACAAGCATCGATCGTGGCCACCAAGCTCATGATGATGTCACTGGCCGTTTGCAGCGTTATGAGCCAAGAGGCTCTCGCGAATCGCGGTGGACGAGAAACACGCCCTGAAGCCGTTCGTGGCCGTGAAACCGAAGCCGCACGCGTTGAAGCGGCTCGAACAGGTCGTGGTGCCGAGGGTGCTGGCCGTGTTGCTGAACTCGTTCGCAACCTGAACGTCGGACGACTGTCTCCTGCAAAGTCACGAGAACTTCAAACCGCAATGGCGAACAACGCGGAAGTCCGTCAAGCCATCGAACAAATCATCGGCCAACAGAACAACCGCGATCTGACCGAGCTCAATGCAGCTCGCGTCGAGGCCCTCGCCAACATGCGCGAAGTTCGCACAGACGTGACGGCGGAAGCCCTGGCGGCCATGGATCCTGTTCGTCAAGCTGAACAAGCCTATTTGACTCTGGCAACTTCGGGCGGAAACAAGGCGGCAACATGGTCCACCGACCTCCGCTCAAATCTTTCGTTCTTGTTGGCTCGCTCCAACGAACTCGTCGCTCAAGGACGTAGCCGGGGTGAAGCCCTCATCGAAGCGAATCGCGACCTCGCACGTGAAAAAGGCGTGTCGCTTCGTATTGAAGATATCAATAAGTACTGCCGATAAGATCAAAACAAGAGTTGGGGTGCCGAGTGGCATCCACAAAGGAAGAGGGTTGGCTTTTGCCGACCCTTTTTTTATGTGACCCGCCGACCCACCCTCAGTTAGTTTGGTGGACAGCATGAGCGTCACCTCAAGTGCCCAAAATAATCACTTCGATCTGTGGCTCTTTCAGCTCATCAATACAGATTTGGACTCCAGCTTTCTGAATGACATCGCGCCGATTCTGACCGATTTGCATCAACAAACTTGGTTTCCCTATTTGATCCTCCTGTTGCTCGTCGGATTTTTAGGAAGCCGATGGGCTCAACTCCGGAGCAAAACCTTCTGGAAGTTGTTCGCGCTTCAATTTTTGTTCGTCGGCGTTTCTGCCGGCCTTGCCGACGCCGTCGCCTACCGCGGAGTCAAAATTTGGATCAAACGCGACCGTCCAGAGGCCTATCAACGCGCGCAAGATCCCATGTACCCGGTGAATCTCCGCACGCACTCTCACAGTGGGTGGTCCTTTCCCTCGAATCATGCCGCCAACACATTTGCCCTCGCCCGGAGCACACAAATTTTAACGCAAATGGCGAGCGTCGCTGGGCGCACTCACCCCGCTGCGTGGGCGATCTATGCTCTAGCGACAAGCGTTGGGCTCTCACGCATTTATGTCGGAGTTCATTGGCCAACCGACGTGATCGCCGGCGGCTTCATCGGTTGGTTGGTCGCGAGTGGTCTTGGCAAGCTGCTGAGGCGGCGGCTTAAAAGTGGCGGATATTCTTCTCCCGAGCAAACGACAAATCCATTGTCGTAACTCGGAGTCTTCCGCACAGGAAAGTCGCCAAAGCTTTATAG
The DNA here is from genome assembly GCA_947462815.1 of Pseudobdellovibrionaceae bacterium. GTDB lineage: Bacteria > Bdellovibrionota > Bdellovibrionia > Bdellovibrionales > JAMPXM01 > UBA2339. Next base: position 68,491 of record CANHQR010000001.1, on the reverse strand, counting down.
AACTTTACAGCCATTGTCGGCTGCTTGGCGAAGATCTGCCCAAGAGAGTCATAGCCGATACGTAAAATCTCGGAATTCTCGACAACGGTGACAGTCGCAGATCGCGGCTCACCATCAAGAAATGCCATTTCGCCAAAATGCCCGCCCGTTCCGAGCGTGGCGACATTGATTTCGTCAGCCTTACCCATTCTGGCAATTTTCACTGAGCCAAACTTGATGACGTACATCGCGTCGGCCGTGTCCTTTTCACTGAAGACCTCACTACCAGCCGTGTAGGTCTCGCTCTTTACAGCTTGAGCAAGGGCTTCAAGCTCCTGAGGAGTGAACTCTTTAAAGAGATAGATGTTCTGCAGCAAGCTCGTTCCCATGTTGCGACTCCTCGTTCGTGCCTCCAGAATAGAAAACTCCGACCTCAGCTTCAAGGAGATGAGATGAAAGTCTTCGTTACAGGCGCCACAGGCTTCTTGGGACATTGGTTGGTACGTCGCCTTCTCGACGAAGGTCTGCAAGTCCGAGCCCTCGCGAGATCTCGTCGCAAAGTCAATGAGGAGTTTCCTGGACTTCCGATTGAGATCATCGAGGGCGACCTCGATTCAAACAAAGCTCTGCTGAGTGGGTGCGAGGGCTGCAGCGGTGTCTTTCATCTTGCAGGTCTGATCGCCTACAAGCGAAGCGATCGTCCAGCGATGGAAAAAGCTAATGTGATCGGCACACAGAATATTCTCGAAGCGGCGATCCAAGCCAACGTACCAAGATTTTTGCATCTGAGTTCCGTCGTCGCTGTGGGCGCCAGCTTTGATGGCCGGCCGCTTAATGAAAACTCAGAATACAATGTCGGACATCTCAATCTGGGCTACTTCGAGACCAAGCATAAAGCTGAGCAAATTGTTAGATCTGCCGCACAAGCGCGGCAGATCGAGGCCGTGATGGTCAACCCCGCTACCATCTATGGACCAGGGGATGCGAAAAAAGGAAGTCGCGGGGCCCAACTCAAGGTCGCGCGTGGTCAACTCCCCTTTTACCCCCCAGGCGGCGTGAACGTGGTTCACGTTGACGATGTCGTGCAACTGATCATGGACGTGTACAAAAGAGCTCCGAACGGAGAGCGATATATTGCAGCCTCCGAAAATCTCACACTCCAGGACTTATTTAAGATGATCGCGAAAATCGCTCAAGTCGAGCCACCGAAGCTGGGACTTCCTCGATCGGCGATTTTCGCACTCGGAGCGATAGGCGATGTGCTCGAAAAGTTTGGTCTCAAGGGCCCCGTCAACTCGGAGACCGCATGGACCTCGACACTCTACCACTGGTTCGAGCACGAAAAAGCGACGAAGGCTTTTGGATTCAAACCACGGCCAGCGATAGAAGCCATCGAAGCCAGCATTCGCTGGAGCCGAAACAACGGCTTGCTCACAAAGCCTGATTGATCGCCCGAGGAGCGGAAACACGCGCACGCCGAAGAGCCAAAATCGCCAAGGTCGCTAAAAACGGCAAAGTCTGAATCAAACTCGCTGGCACACTGACATCGAAGATGCTTTTACCCTGCAGCAACATCTGCGCGGAATCCGCAGCCGCAAAGATCAAACAAGCGATGAGAGTCGGAAAGGGTTTCCACGCGCCAAAAATAATCGCCGCCAAGGCTAAATAACCGCGCCCCCCCGCCATGTCGCGAACATACCCGGAGCCCTGCACAAGGCTCAGCACCACCCCGCCGGCGCCGGCCAAGGCTCCCGCCACACAGGCCGCACCAATTCGCACTCGACGCGGGTTCACCCCTTGCACAAGTAGAGCGTCCGGCGACTCTCCCGCCGAATGCACCCGTAAGCCCCATCGGGTCCGTCGCAAAGCTTCGCTCAAAACAAAAACAAGAAACACACCGGCAACAAAAAAACCGATTCCGGCTTGAATTCGCGCCTCAGACCCCAACGCCGGAGTACTTCCACTGGATCCGAACCAAGCCTTTCCCAGAGTCGGAATCACTCCGACAACCAAGAGATTAAACGCGGTTCCCATGACGATGTGATCCGCTTTAAGCCACACCGTCGATGCACCAAAAATCCATCCCGACAACGCACCAGACAGAATTCCCGCAAACAGGCCCAACTCGGCAGATCCCGTCCAAGCCGCAACCGCTGCGGCAAAAAAGGCAGAAACCAACAGCTTCCCCTCAAGGGCAATATTCGCCAATCCCGCACGCTCTGAAATCAAGCCACCCATTGCGGCAAACATGAGGGGCGCCGCCAGACGCATCACACTTTCAACATAAGCAATGAACCAATCCATCATGGCGCACCGACTTGTCGAATGCGATCCAGGTAACGATGTAGCCTTCGACCCCATGTTGTGCTCGGGTCCAAACGCTTCGACCAAAATTCATTGAGTATCGGCAAAGCCGCAACCGCGGCAACGACCATGGCCTGCATGACAGTGGCGAGATCACGGGAGATTTTCTCTGTATCCAAATCGAGATCGATCGCGCCTTTTTGTAAACCGCCAAACAAAATGGCAGCGGCCAAGACTCCCCACGGTCGCAATCCACCCAGCAGCGCCACAGCAATCCCTATGAAACCGGCACCTCCCGCAAAACCTTCACGGGCTTTATGAAGATAACCCAAGAGAATCGAGCTCCCGGCGATCCCCGCCAGAGCTCCTGAGATCAGCATCGCCGTCACTTGATGAAGTTGCGGGGAAATACCGCTTCGTGCAGCAAACTCAGATGCACCGCCGACCCAGCGTTGATGCAAGCCAAAACGCGTGCGTGCACCCAACCACGCAAAAACCACGATGACAACAATCGCCAGCAAGAGCGTGGCATTGAGCGGACTTTGTCCCCCAACCCATGAAAGTGGCGGCCAATGGAATCCCGAACCGATCTCGAGCGTCTCGGGATTCTGGGACTCCGGATTTCGAAGCACATGCAAGATCAAATAGCCACCGACTCCGTAGGCCACAAAGTTCATCAGAATGCAGACGAGGACCTCGTGAGTTCCTCGGCGAACTTTGAACCAGGCCGGAACGGCCGCCCAGATCGCTCCCACAACGGCACCGACGAGAAGGGCGAGGGGCCATGCGAGAACGGGATGAAGATCCTTCCACAAAATGCCAAGTGCAACCATGGCGATTCCACCCATTGTCATCTGGCCCTCTGCGCCGATGTTGAATAGGCCCACGCGCATAGCCCATGCGACGGAAAGGCCCGTCAAAATCAATGGCGTGGCATAGTAGAGTGAATAGCCCATGGCTGTCGACGATCCCCAAGCTCCCAACCAAATGATCCGCGCGACTTCAAACGCATTCTCTCCAAGAAGGAGAGCCAACCCCAGCACCGCGAACAGCGCAAGAAGCATCCCGCTTCCTAGCGATAGACCCTTGATCACGTCCCCAGCACGGATGGATTGAACAACCGAACGGAACTTCATCACGTCGCTCCGATCATGGCGCGGCCAATCTGTGCTCGATCAAACTGTCGCGAGCTCTCTGACCATCGATCGAATTGAGCGGTTACTTTACCCGACTCCAAGACAATGATTCGATCCGACAAGGCCATCAACTCGTCGAGTTCGCTTGAAATTAACAACACACCAACACCTCGGTCTCTCAGTTCGACCAGTCGTTGATGAATCTGATGAATGGCACCCAAATCCACGCCGCGCGTAGGCTGATGGGCAACCACAAAACGAACATCGCGACCCATTAGCTCTCGTGCGAAAATCAACTTTTGCTGGTTGCCCCCCGAGAGCCGTGAAACTCGCTCACCTAAATGGGGAAAACGAACGTCAAACTCCTTGAGCCACCGGGCAACGTCCTGACCCCATCGTTCAAAATCAAGTACCTCAAAATGGCTCAATAGATCCGTTCGAAACGACGTCTTTCGAGTCTTCGAATTCGAAAAGCTACAGAACTGAACTTCAACGCCCAGACCCGCATTCATCTGCACGGACTCTTCAATCCATAAAGCTTGCCGGTGTCGATCTTCACTCATCAAAGCCCAGTCCGCTCGCCGGCCAGCGCGCAGAGCTTGCTGCATCCAAAGAATTTCGCCGTGAAACTCATGAAGCCCAAGAAGCGAGTCGACAAGCAGGGACTGACCTGCGCCATCAACTCCGGCAATGCCCACGATTTCTCCACCGTGAACTTTGAGACTGACATCGAGCAAGGCCCCTCTTCCAATTTTTCCAGAAGTCAGCGACCGAACTTCCAGCAATTCAGACAGCTTCATCTCTGCCCGAGGAGGATTGAGTCGAATGGGCGGCGGCGGCTCGCCTCCCATCATCGCTCGCACCACGACGTCTAACGACGTGTCCCGAATTTCACCCTGCTGCACCAGCTGGCCCAAACGAAGCACAGTCCAAGTATCGCAATGACGGAACACTTCGGATAACTTGTGCGTGATCACAAAAATGCTGCGACCTTGATCGCGTAGCTTCTTTAGCAAGGTAAACAGCGCCTCGATTTCCTGAGGGACGAGCACCGCAGTGGGCTCATCGAGCACCATGATTTTTGAGTCACGAGCGATCAACTTGAGAATCTCCACACGTTGCTGCTCACCCACACTGAGCTCTTCAACTCGTCGATCCCAATTCATTCGCAAACTCGCGTCGGGCAACTTTGCCTCAAGTTCCGCAATAGCGGCCGCACGGTTCAATCGCCACCCACCCTCACGACCTAGCATAATGTTGTCAATCACGCTGAGTGACGGCACGAGTGTGAAGTGCTGTTGAACCATTCCCAATCCCGCCGCAATGGCGTCCGCTGGAGATCTCCATGATCTCGTACTTCCCTGAATGGAAATTGAACCCTCATCCGGGCGAACCAACCCGAAGAGCACCTTCATCAGTGTCGATTTTCCCGCTCCATTCTCACCTAAGATCGCGTGCAGTTGCCCAGGGGCGAAAGTCGCCGAAACTTGGGAGAGAGACACACAATTCCCATAGCGCTTCGACACATTCTGGAAGGCAACAATCGGCGGATTCACTTTTTGGGTTGTTCCTTCATTTGCAGGTAATAGTCGGGAACTTGGATTTTGCCGGCGACAATATCTTCACGTAGCTTTTCGAGTTTCGCCTGGTGCGGCTCAATGAGCTTCCGGTTGTGTTCGTCGACAGCATAATCGACGCCTTTATCTTTCAATCCGAAGGACCGAACGCCGGGTACAAACTTCTGTGATGCCACTTCGCGAATCACATCAAAGACCGCAACGTCGACTCGCTTCAACATGCTGGTCATGATCTTTCCAGGTTTGATCCAGTTTTGATTTGAATCGACGCCGATTCCGTACACCTTCTTGTTCTTCGTATCAGCGATTGCATCAAACACGCCGAGGCCCGATGCTCCCGCAGCCTGGAAGATGATATCGGCGCCTTGACCAATTTGCGTCAAAGCCAACTCCTTACCACGAGTCGGATTCGCCCACGCGGTCATATTGATCCCGACAAAGTTGTGCAACACCTTGACCTGAGGGTTCGCTGCACGGGCCCCAGCCTCGTACGCGACCAGAAACCGGCGAATCAACGCGGTCTCCATGCCTCCGACAAAGCCCACGGTTTTTGTGCTTGAGGCCAATCCAGCCAAGTAGCCGACGAGATAAGAGCCCTCATGCTCGGCAAACATCAAGCTCGCAACATTCGGAGCATCAACTTGTGCATCGATGATCGCAAACTTGGTGTTCGGAAATTGCGGGGCTACCTTCTTCAACGCGTCCGCCTGCGCAAATCCCACACTAATAACGAGAGGTAAACCACGCTCCGCAAAAGTTCGAATGGCCGGCTCAAACGCCGCATCGTCAGGAGCCTCAACGTCTTTCACCTTTACGCCAAGTTCGCGAACAGCTCTCTGGGTTCCTTCCCATGCAGCCGTGTTGAATGACTTATCGTCCTTTCCGCCCTTATCCAAAACGAGACCAATTTGGAGTTTGCTCCCCGACTCATCCTGATCTTGGCCACCTTGAGCATCGGTCGACGACTTCTTGGTGCAGCCTATCGAAAGACCTACAATCAAGAACACCACACCCCAAAAAGACCTGACGCCAGTTCGCGATAAAGACTTGGTCATTCGCATGCTTACCCCCGGTCCAAAAGGCTTAGAACGAAGCCCGGCAACTGGCAACTCGGGCCTCGCGTGACTTTACGGAACACCCTTCATTTTGCACTTAGAGTTTTTGGCGACAGCTCGACATGGCCTAGTTTAGCCTTTCACTATGTGGAAATTTCTCAAGGGGCTCGGTTGGCTGAGCCTGCTCGCTGTTTCACTCGTCATCATCGCAGGCGGCACACTCGCCCTCCTTCTCTTACTCACTCCGCAAGGCACTGATTTGGAGACTTGCCTGACCACAGAGCTTTACAAAGTCCGCCTCTGTCCAAAGTCGGCTGACTACGTAAAGTTGGGCCAAATCTCAGCCCACGCCAAGCACGCGATCGTGTACTCCGAGGATGCGGCGTTCTGGGATCACCAAGGCATCGACTGGGACGAACTCAAAAAGAGTTTCGAAACCAACATCGAAAAGGGTCGCTTCGCTCGAGGCGGGTCCACCATCACCCAGCAACTTGCCAAAAACGTTTACCTATCTGCCGAAAAATCCCTATGGAGAAAGGCCCGCGAGGCGATCATCGCCCTCAGAATCGAAAGGCTCTACGAAAAGCCCTTTATCCTCGAAAAGTATCTGAATGTGGTCGAGTTCGGGGAAGGCCTCTATGGTATCAAACCCGCGTCTCAATTCTATTTTCGCAAGTCCCCGGCCGACTTGAGTGTGGCCGAAAGCGCTTTTCTCGCGTTTCTTCTCCCGAGCCCTAAACGCTATGCTGCGAGCTTTCGAAAGAAACAACTCTCGGCCTTTGCGCGAAGGCAAACGCGCGAGATCGTCGATCGTTTGCATCGTTTCAAAAAGATCTCCGAGCCCGAAAAGATTCAAGCTTGGATGGAACTCGATACGATTTTTGGAGGCCACGCCCCTCTTGATTTAGCCGACGAATCGATGGGGGAGGCTGAAGCTCTTGAGTCCTCTGAGGAATTCAATAACGAAGGGCCCACGCAAGATCGGGCTCCTAAGACGATTGAAGAGTCTTCGAACTGAAAACAGACGCGAGAGGACATCGTGGAGATGTCCTCCCTACATCGGGTTGGGCAGGCCCCCAATATAAGCTTGTCCGATGACTGAGTTCTCTTCTCAACAAATCAATCTGCGCTAGCTGCGGCGGCACGCTTGCGCTTATGCGGATCCAGTTCGCGACATCGCAAACGAATGGATTGCGGCGTCACCTCAATACACTCGTCGTCATTAATCCATTCCATAGCCTGCTCAAGAGTGAGCGGCTTGATGGGCGTCAGCTTGATGGCCTCATCAGATCCGGAGGCACGAACGTTGGTGAGCTTTTTCTCCCGCGAAACGTTCACCACAAGGTCATTTTCCTTAGCGTGCTCGCCAATGATCATACCCTCATAGCATTCTGTGCCCGGCAAAATGAAGATACGGCCGCGCTCTTCGAGGAACCAAAGCGCATAAGCCGTCGACTTCCCAACTCGGTCCGCAATCATCGACCCATTCTTACGGAAGGTGATCTCGCCTTTGAAATCGTCCCAGCCAATGAACTGAGTATTCAACAGACCGGTACCTCGCGTATCGGTTAGAAACTCAGAGCGATAGCCGATCAGGCCGCGCGAGGGGATCTCAAACTCCATACGTACTCGACCCGAGCCTTTGTTCACGAGATTGCTCATGACGCCTTTTCGCAAGCCCATTTTCTCGGTCACGACGCCGGTGTACTGTTCCGCCACATCGACGATGGCTCGCTCCATCGGTTCCTGGCGACGGCCTTCGACCGTCTTGAAGATGACCTGCGGCTTACCGACCGTCACCTCGTAGCCTTCACGGCGCATTTGCTCGATCAGAACGCCCAGCTGTAACTCGCCGCGACCCAAAAGCTTGAACTGCTCCGGGCGATCGGTCAGTTCCATGCGAATCGCGACATTGGTTTTAATTTCGCGCTCGAGACGATCGAGAATCTTACGCGAAGTCACCTGTTTGCCTTCGCGACCCGAGAATGGCGAGTCGTTCACTCCGACCATCATGGCAACCGTCGGCTCTTCAACCACGATTCGCGGCAATGGTTTCGGATCCGATACCGAAGTGACCGTATCACCGATGTCGATTTCTTCGAAGCCCGCGACGATCGCGATGTCGCCCGCCACGATCTCTTTGGTCGGCACCTGCTTCATGCCATCGTAGCTAAAGAGCGCCGAGATCTTCGACTTTTTGTTGCCGTTGGCGCCAACCAACAAGGCTTCGTCGTTCACGCGCAGAACACCGTTCAACACGCGACCGATACCCAAACGACCTACGAAGGCATTCCAACCGAGATTCGATACCATCATTTGCAAGGTCGAGCCCGCATCGCCACGGGGCGCCGGGAACTTCTCAATAATCCAATCAAAGAGAATCGTGAGGTCATCAGTTTTGACCGCAGGATCTTGAGTCGCCCAGCCTTCGCGAGCGACCGCATACACCACAGGAAAGTCAGCCTGCTCTTCGGTTGCATCGAGATCGATAAACAAGTCAAAAACCTCATTCAACACTTCGTCGACCCGTGAGTCGGGGCGATCGATCTTGTTGATGCAAACAATGATGCGCTTTCCTTGTTCCAAAGCTTTCTTCAAAACGAAGCGCGTTTGCGGCAACGGTCCCTCGGAGGCATCGACGAGCAAAACAGCGCCGTCGACCATATTCAGAATTCGCTCGACCTCGCCGCCGAAATCCGAGTGCCCGGGTGTATCGACGATGTTGACCTTGTAATCCTTGTAATAGAATGAAGCATTCTTCGCGGCGATGGTGATCCCGCGCTCTTTCTCAAGATCCATAGAGTCCATCACGCGCTCTTCCACTTGCTCGTTGGATCGCCACAATCCACTCTGGCGGAGCAGGTGATCGACAAGTGTCGTCTTGCCGTGGTCGACGTGCGCAATGATCGCAATGTTTCGAATTTTGTCTGCTGAGATTTTTTCCATTCACACGTCCTTATCGATCGGGCTTTTACAAACTCGTCAAAAACTCATGTTCTCAAATCAGTCTGGCTCAACATCGAGAGGCCTGCGCCATCACTCGGTCTAAAGCGCCAAGCTTTCGCTCTACTGGCGCTCGTGTCCTCTCTCAATTTAGATGTCCGTTAAGTTTAACCGTGGCCACCCATCAAAAATGCTTCACTGCTCGTGTCCGCCTGAATAATTTCGCGGATTCCATCAAAATAGTCGGCCACCGCTCGCATTGTGTCTTCAAGTGACTCCACTTGAAAGATCGTCCGTCGAAAATTCGAGGCGCCAGGATACCCGCTGGAGTACCATGCCGCAAATTTTTTGATTTGAAGCATAACGATCCGATCGTCAGCGACGCGATGGAGCTCGGACTTCAATTGCGCAAAGAGCCCCCCAAAATCCTTTTCCACCTCAGGTGCCCGACCTTCGCGCAAAATCCCCATAGCCTGCTTAAAAATCCAAGGGTTCTTGAGGCAACCGCGACCAATAAGCACTCCATCCACACCGGATTCACGCAAGCGGCGTACGGCCATCTCCGCCGTGACAAGATCGCCGTTCCCCAAGATCGGAATTTTCGATTTCGCTTTGACGTCCGCAATGAAATCCCAGTCAGCCAATCCCGAATAGCCTGCCGCTCGCGTGCGGCCATGAATCGCGACCCAGGTTAGTCCTTCTTCGTAGGCAATTCGCGCCACCTCGACAGCATTTCGCGAGCTCTCATCCCATCCTGTTCGAATCTTCACCGTCACCGGTAAAGAGGTCGCAGCCCGTACACCTTGAAACATCTCAGCAACAGCTTGCAGATCGCGCAAAATCGCGGAACCGGCACCCTTCTTCACCACCTTCGGCACTGGACAACCAAAATTGAGGTCAACAAAGTCGGCCCCGCGCTCTTCGACGACTTTTGCCGCTCGACCCACAATTTGCGGATCCTCGCCAAAGAGCTGAATTCCAACGGGCCGCTGGTCTTCAGTAAATTCCATCAACTGATGCGTCTTGCGACTCGCATATTCAATCCCGGTGGCGGACACCAACTCCGTCACCACCACACCGCAACCCAGTCGGCGCATCATGTTTCGAAAAGCACAATCCGTGATCCCCGCCATAGGCGCCAACACGAATGGGTTCTTCTCGAGTTCACTGCGTAAATCGACGGGCATAGACCACCGAGGAAGGAAGGATATTGCGGAGTCCTAAGTATACGAAATGTTAAGGAGAGGACAGAACAAACTGTCCCCCTGAAGGAGCTCCCCACATCCGATTTGACCCGAGCGCCGCCATGACCTCTCAGCGTCCGAGAATGAATGATTTTGGGTAGGAAATGCTGGTCGGGTTGTTCCCGCGATCAAAAGCCGCCCGCGGCAGGTCTTGGCGCAGAGTATGTGAGAGCTGACCAAGGGACTCGAGCAACGGGGTGGGCTCGAGGCCCTGAGAACCGACTCCCTGACCCGAGCGGCTCCATGAGCTCCAAATATCGAAAAACAAGTCGAATTATTTAGAAAAAAGTGGTGGTCAGGGACGGAATTGAACCGCCGACACATGGATTTTCAGTCCATTGCTCTACCGACTGAGCTACCTGACCACGTCGGAATGAGGGACTCAGGGGTAGCGCAGGCCGACCCTCAAAGTCAAACCCCGGGCCTCACTTCAGTGCATTCTCAAGATCGCGGATCAAATCCCGCACGTCCTCAATACCCACTGACAGCCGAATGAGCCGATCATCGATACCCAAGGCCGCACGAGTTTCCGCCGGCACGCTGGCATGAGTCATAATGGCCGGGTGCTCGATCAAGGACTCCACGCCACCCAAGCTCTCCGCAAGGGCAAAGACCCGCACATTTTCAAGCATTTGTCGGGCCTCGGCCATACCACCTTTAATAAACATGGTGATCATGCCACCAAATCCCGACATCTGCTCCCTAGCCAAAGCATGCTGGGGATGTGACGCCAAACCTGGGTAAACCACTCGGTCCACACGAGGATGCTTTTCGAGGAAAGCTGCGACCTCGCGAGCGTTGCTGTCATGAGCCCGCATTCGCACACCCAAAGTTTTCAACGAGCGCATCGCCAAAAAAGAGTCGAATGGCGATGCGATCCCGCCCATCGAATTCGACAAAAATGCCAGCTTTTGCGCGAGCTCATCACTCGATGTAATCAGAGCTCCACCGACCATGTCGGAATGGCCTCCGATATACTTCGTTGCCGAATGCAGAACGATGTCCGCACCGAGCTCGATCGGCCGCTGAAAGTAGGGACTCATAAAGGTGTTGTCGACGACGGTGATGATGCCCTTCGCACGAGCCAATTTCGAAATCGCCGCAATATCGACCAGCTTCAACGTCGGATTGGTCGGTGTCTCCAGCCATACCATCTTCGTCTCCGGTCGAAGCGCCGCTGTGAAGTTCTCTGCCCGAGTCAAATCCACATAGCTAAACTGCACGCCATTATGCCGTATCACCTTATCCATCAGGCGAAAGGTGCCGCCATACATATCGTCGCCGGCGATCACATGATCGCCCGCCTTCAAGAGGTGCAAGGCCGTCGTCGAGGCGGCGCAACCCGAGGCAAATGCGAACCCATGACGACCACCTTCAAGGTTGGCCAAACAAGCTTCATAGGCCTTTCGAGTTGGATTGTGCGTACGGCTATACTCATAGCCGCGATGTACACCCGGCGATTCCTGCACATAGGTGGAGGTCAAATACACGGGTGTCATGATAGCGCCGGTGGTCGGGTCTGGCTCTTGACCTGCATGAATGGCTCGCGTTTCAAAGCTGAACTCTTTCGAAGACCAATTTTTTTCCATCTTTGACCTCAAATCAGTTTGTTGGCCTTGAGCCATTCATCATTAAAGGCCTTGCTCAAGTAAGAGCGGCCGCCATCGGGCAACATGACCACGATCTTCGAGGGCTTTTTCAACGTCTTTGAGTACTTCACGGCTGCCGCAAGAGCTGCACCGCAAGAGGGTCCACAGAGAAGGCCTTCTTTTTGAGCCAACTCGCGAGTCGCCGCAAAACTTTCCTTGTCATCGACGCGGACAAAGTCATCCAACACATCAAAGTGCACGTTCTCAGGCAGCATATCTTCGCCGATTCCCTCCACAAGATAGGAGTGTGCTGGGTCTCGAACTTCCTTGTGATAAAACAAATCGAAGAGAATCGAACCATAGGGGTCCGCGCAGACATTCTTCACTTCGCGACCTGCCGCTTTAGCCTGCTCCTTTAAATAGCGACCGACACCCGACAATGTTCCGCCGGTACCCATGCCGCCGACAAAGACGTCGATCTCGCCCTGCATCTGCTTCCAAATCTCGGGACCTGTCGAACGGTAGTGCACGAGCGGATTGGCCGGATTGTGATATTGGTTCGCAAGTACAGCTCCCGGCGTCTCTTTGACGATCCGCGCCGCCACAGAGTAGTGAGAATTCGGGTCATCCGGCTCCAAGCCCGTCGGCGTCATCACCACTCGAGCGCCATAGGCTCGCAGCACCGCGCGCTTTTCCTCGGAGATTTTCTCCGGCATGACAAAGACGCACTTGTATCCCTTCAACAGCGCGACCAATCCCAAACCTACGCCCGTGTTACCTGACGTCGCCTCGACGATTGTACCCCCAGGCTTGAGCTGACCTTTCTTCTCAAAGTCCTCAATGATCGCGAGAGCGATGCGATCTTTGACCGATCCTCCCGGGTTGAAAAATTCGACTTTTCCGAAGAATTGGTGGGTACCATCGCCAATTCGATGCAGTCGAACCATCGGGGTCTGGCCAATCGCGGCCAAGACGTTGTCACAAACTCCAAATCGCGCATTGTCCATCACTCACCCCCACGGTCGTCGCATTTCCGACAATTCAGTTCGTTCATCGCATCAAGCCTCACACGCTGATGCGCTCCAATAAAATAAATCAAATCGTTAATAATTGAGTATGCGCCTCGTCGGGTTGTTGGCCCATGGCTCCCTTGGCCTCGGGATCTTCCGGCTGGGCGAACCACCACGGCTCTCAAAGACTTGGACCGACATTCTCAATTTGGGATCACGAGAATACGAGGTTTGTCTTTAATCGCGCTGGCTGGTCAGGTCATCCGGACGCGACGAAACCGCTTCGTCATGGCACTCCAAGAGCATCAGAGCAAGCCGCAGTTGCTCCGCCTCATCCTTCACCGACCCGTAGCCCCACTTTTCAAAGAGTTGCGCCACTCTTTCACGCTGCGAACGCGAGTCATTGCGCTGCGAGGAACGAGGTTCCGACTGTCGATTGACCGACCTCAGGCGGCGCGATTTTGGCTCGGACAACAGCGTTTGCACCAGCAAACTGAGCTCAGAAAATGGCGGTGGCGTTGGTGATTTCGGACGTCGATTCGAACTCATGTCCAAGAGCTAAGCGGAGTCATTTTCAGCTGTCCACGAGATTTCTTTCACTCGACTCTCGCGACGCACAATTGTCGAGGCCAAAGCTCACAAACTCCTCGTGAGCTTGCATCCAGTGCAGTCGTGGCACACGTCGGCGCTGAGGGCGAGCATGCCGATTCGCCGGCTGCTCACTCATCAAACCCGGCCAAACTTCATGAACTAAGGCCTGGCACTCACGCCCCTCTTGGCAATAGGCGAGAAGTCGGCCCAAAGAGTACAGATCACTGGCCGACGAAGCCATTTCTCCGGCCAATCGCTCCGGAGCCGCAAAGGCAGCCGTCAAACGGAGATGATCCGGCTCGTCGCCCGCATGCACATCCAGAATCGCCAAGCCGCCTGACTCATCAAGCATGACGTTATGGGGCGAGAAATCGCCGTGGACGAGGCCCTCAGACTGCAAGCTTCGCCAAGCCCGCAACATTTGCCGACCGAGCTGCAAGACCAAGGCATCACTCGCAAGCCATTTGGGGTCACGAGCACGAATTTGCGACAAGGTCTCACCTCGAATCCACGGCTCGACATATAAATCGCCCCAGTCGGACTCCATTCTCAATACGGGCTTCACAAAATACGGCGAGGGGAATTTGCGCTGCCGAGTCCAACGCGCTTCCCAAAGAACTCGACCATTCACACTGAGATCCAATGGTCGTTTGATGGCGACTCGTCGGACCTGGCGGTTGAAGTCGACCCATCGACCTCGGTAAACCCGAGCCTCAAAACCTTCGGCGACCTCATCAAGAAGCTCCACCTCTCCCCATGCTCCGCGAAGCCTCATCGCGACCACCGCCTTCGCTTTGCAGAGGTCTTAGTTTTTATGGCCTGAGGCCCTATGGCTTGAGGCTTTGAAACTCGCGGCTTCCACACCCAAATTCTCGTCTGCGGCTGAGCAAACCTCAGCGCGGGAGAGGGCGGACTGTACTTGATCACGACAGCAGCTTGCGGGATCTGAGCAATCCCGACCGCCGGGCCGCAGAAAATCGATATGCATAAAGCGAGAGGCAATGTCAGCATCCAGTATCCCTTCTGCAAACGCGATTTACCCAAGGTCCCGCACGAGCTTTTGTAAGATCGGCCAAAGCAACACCAACATCAGCGACGGCAATTGGAAGAGCAGCAGCGGAATGAGGGACCGCAAGGGTAGAGCCTGTACGAAGTTCTCCAAATCCGACTCGGCTTGTTCCTCCGCATAGGCCCGCAAATCACTGAGCTGACGAAGAACACTCGCACCTCGCCAGCCTTCATCCAATATCTCAGCCAGCTGAAGGGAGATGTCGCCGGGCGCCGAGACCGCGCGAGCCGGCCTACCGCGCTCCCAGCTCAGCAACAGGTCATCAATCCACAAGTTGAGCCCCATCTCCTGAGTTTGGTGAAGAGCCTGTCGACGGGATCGAATCGCTCGCAATGCGTAGGCGACCGACTCTCCGCGCTCGACGGCAGTTTCCAGATCCATCAGCAGACTTAAGATGGGACTGAGACGACTCATACGGTCCATTTCAGTCCTCGTTCGATACGATAGAAGGCGAGTTGACCCAAAATCTGGAGAAACAAGGCGATGGGGAGAACCGGCCGAAGCTCACTCCAACCGACAAACACCGCCATGAAGATCGACAGCGCCACAAACATGATACTCATCACGCGGCTTTGCACGCGCGCCTGCATAGAAGCTTGTCTCGACCTACGTCGAAAGTGTCTCAGTCTCATGCGCTGGGCTCGCAAGAATTCGACGCGCTTGAGGACATCGCGCGAGCTTTGATCGAGAATTCTAAATTCAATCACGAGATCTCGAAAAAATGAGGGCCAAGCGCGAAGTTCTTCATCCGAAGGTGGACTCACGCTTGAAAGCGAGCCTCGATTTGCGAGTTCATCGGCAATGTTTGCGTTTTGTGGTGAAAAAGACACATTTTGAAGCAGTGCCAACCATCCCAACTGCGTTCCATCGGCTCGCTCATGGGCAATTTGTTCGACGGCCGACCGAAATGAGGCGCCCATCTTCATTCGCAACGCGATTCGACTGAACAACTCGGGCAAGGAGGCTTCAATCTGATCCCATCGACGACGCAAAATGAGTCGAACCCCGAACCAAACGACCAGCGGAAGGCATGCGATGATCAAAATCGCCTCGAACAGAGACAACGGATGCCGTTGATGCGTGAGAATTCCCGCTATGAAAAGTGCCGAAGTGCCAATTTTCGTCATCTCTTCGTTGCGAATGAGGTTGAATCGACGATGCAGCTCAAGAATTCGTATTACGGATGCGCATCCGAGTACCGACAACAGCACAACTACGACCACAAATAGCGCCGACATGAGCACCTCCACAAGGTCCTCGAGCATTTTCGATGCTTCATCACACTCACGAGCGCGGATCGAAGCACTTTGCGTGGATGAAGTGATGTGAGTTTCGACTTCATCGCGTGTCGGACAATCATTTCGAGCCGTTTTCGACTCGATTTCGAACCTTTCCGGACTTTTTTTGCGAGAAATCGCACTTTGTTCGTCTCAAGTTTATTTTTTCTATTGACGATCAGTGTCGCAGGGCTATCCTTTGTGTAAGGGAAGTCTTCTTGTTCAACGAAGAGCACTCATCCTAGGAGGAGCGAGACATGGCAAAGAAGAAAGCGACAAAAAAAGCCGCTAAGAAAAAAACAACAAAGAAAGCTGCTAAGAAGAAAAAGACTGCAAAGAAGAAGTAAGCAGCTTCTTTTGAGTGAAAACTCGGAACCCTCGAGCAATCGAGGGTTTTTTTTTGCTATAAACACTTGTTGCAGACATGACGAAGCGGCGCGACCCATAACCAAAGGTCCTCACGGCAGCCTCGCAACTGCCGAGCGACTGAATTTTGACTCATTTTGATCAGCTTTCGTGCTTTCTGCCGTCAAATTTTCGACGCGAGCTCGAACGCAGGCTGATCGGGCGGCAAAGTGGCTTAAAAGAGCCGCGCGCGAATACCTTCTTTTTGCAGAAACTTACGAATGGCCTCTTCATCCATCTTATCGAGGCGCCAAACCAAACGGTGCAGCAATTCGAGAGTCTTTTGCGCCTCGGGTCCGCGTAATTTGGAGGTCAGAATGGTCAAATCTCCCGTTATCGCGCCAACATTGGTCACAATTTCAGAGAACTCTTTGTTCTTCGAGGTCTTCTCAAGCAAGACCAGAGTCTTATTCAGATTTGTGACCAAAGAGTTCATTTTATCGAGCGTATCCGTGATCGAGCCTTCATTCTTCTCGATCATGTCGATGAGCTTGCCGGCTAAGCCGTAGCTCTGCGAGATCAGTTGATCGATGCGCGGTGGGTCCTCGCCCCGCACGAAGTCTCCCGAGACAAAATGAGGTTGATGGACTGAGCCCGGCGAGACCTCCACATACTTTTCCCCGATAACTCCCGCCAAATTGATAAAGAAGCGCGAATCTCGGCGGACAGCCGTCCAAGCTTCCTTGGAGATGCGCAAGGTCAGTGTGAGTTTGACCTCTTCCCCGTTCGCCGACGTTTGCTCTGGAGAAAACTCGATCCGGATCACTTTGCCGACTTTGATGCCCATCACACGAACCGGCGAACCCACTTCGATCCCGCCGGCAAAGTTGTAACCCACTCGTAATTCATACGAAGAGGTGAATGGGTTCGCGGCGCCGATATACCAAGCGAAGGCCGCGACCAAGGCGACGGAAAGCATGAACAAAAGCCCAACTTTGGTTTCAGGGCTCCAGGTGTTTTTGTTTGCGCTCATAGGGACGCCTCCGCCGATAGTGTCAGTAATAATAGGAGAAGATAAAAGTTAAAAAGAAATCGATGATGATGATCGCCACAGAGCTCGAGACCACAGCTTGCGTGGTCGCCAAACCGACGCCTTCGGCCCCTTCGCGACAATTGAAACCGGAGAAACACGAGAATAGTGGAATGGCCGCACCAAAGGCCGCACCCTTGATCGTCGAAAACAAGAGATCCATGGGCTCAATAAATGGGCGAGTCAGCTCCATATACGTCCCCGTCGTATAGCCCAATTTGATAACAGAAACTCCCATCGCGGCGATCAAACACACCATGTTGGCGACGACCGTCAACATCGCACCCGCCGCCACACAGGCGATGAATCGCGGCACGACCAAGAACTGAATCGGGTTCAAACCCAACATTCTCAGCGCATCGATTTGCTCGGTCACTTTCATGCTACCGATCTCGGCGGCCATACCGGCACCGGCGCGCGAGGTCACCAACAACGCTGTCACCACGGCGCCCAACTCCCGCAAAATCAACATCGACGCAAAACCCGGCACCATGGAATCGTTCTGGATGACGAGCTTCATGTGAAAGCTGGCTTCGATGATCGTCACCATCGCGGCCGCACAAACACAGAACAAAATGATGCTGAGGCTTTCGTTGGCGATGAAGTGGATTTGCTGAAAGACGCTTCGCCAGCGAATGGGCTGGGCGAGACCCAGCACGACGCGAGCGGCGAGTGCGGAAAACTGCAGGGAGACGCGAAATCCTTGCGACAGCGAACTCGAGATCATCCTTCACCCCGCGCGGCCATCGCGACCTCGATGACGGCTTCGGCGATCACACTCGTCAGCCAATCCGCGATGACGATACTCACCATCGTCGCGACAGCGGTTTGCACAACGCTTCGACCCACACCCTTCGCCCCACCTGTGGTCGTGTAACCCTTAAACGTGCAAATGCTGGCGAGAATCAACGCGAAGACGGCGCATTTGAACAGTCCGATGGCGACCGAGGCGGGCGCCACCAGAGTCGGAATGTGCCGCACGTATTCGTCCGGATTGATCCCCGCAAACAACGAAGCCAACAAGATTCCCCCACCTATCGAAGCCAAGAGGCCGGCGGCGAGGAGAGCGAAGCTCGCCACAAAGATCGCGATCATTCGCGGCAAGATAATTTCACGAAATGGGTTGGAGCCCAGACATCGAATGGCATCGATTTGCTCCGTGACACGCATGGTACCTAACTCGGCCGATGTGAACGCGCCGACCTTGCCGCTCAACATGAAGGCGATCAAGAGAGGTCCGACCTGCCTGACCGTTCCACTTGTCGCGAGTCCCCCGAGATAACCGAGCGCTCCATAGGCTTTCACTTGCAATGCAAACTGAACGGCCATGATGGCACCGACAAAAAATCCGGCGAGGGCTGTTGTTCCAAGGCTCTGCGCGGTCACTTTCCAGATTTGCGTCATTACCTCGCGACCGGACACGCCTTTTCGGCGACCTACGTCCAACGCCTCCGCGACAAACCGCAAGCATCGTCCGACTTCTTGAAGCGCCATGATCATGGGCGGCCTCCGCCCGAGTCCGAGGAGGTGGTTTCCGCGTGACCGGCGAGAGCCTCGGCCAAAAAGTCTTGGACAAGGGGAACCGGGCTCTTCTTCACCTCATCGACTCGACCCTGTTCAATGATCCGGCCCTGATCCAACACAATGATGCGATCCGCGATCTCCAGGGCACAATCCATGTCATGGCTGACAACCATCGATGTGGTTTGCAGTTTGCGCGACAGCTCGAGAATGAGCCGATTGATCTGCTTGGTCGTCACCGGATCCAATCCAGTCGTGGGCTCATCAAAGAGCAGAATTTGTGGCTGCACCGCTAACGTGCGGGCCAAGCTCACGCGCTTCTGCATGCCGTAGGAGATTTGCGCCGGCAAGAGCTCGGCCAATTCATCATAATCCAAATGGACGAGATCCAAGCACTCTCGAACGCGCGGACGCGCGGCCTCAAGACTCAATCCGAGATGCCTCTGCAAGCCAAAGGCGATGTTCTCTTCGATCGTCAACGAATCGAACAGAGCTGGATGTTGAAAGACCATACCGCACTTGCGGCGAACGTCGAGGTAAGCTTCTTCTTGGAGGTACGTGAGATCTTGTCCCTGCACGAGGACACGTCCGGCATCGGCTCGAAGAAGGCCCGTCAGTGTCTTCAGCAGTACGGATTTGCCTGTTCCCGAAGTTCCCAGAATGAAAATGATTTCACCGCGCGCGACACGAAAGCTGATGCCATTGAGAATGGTGCGCTCACCGAAGCGCTTGATCAGACCATCAAACTCGATATCCCAAGAAGCGACACTCACTGTGGACCTTCCGCTTCGCCGCGAATGAAGAGTCGCACTCGTGGATCCTGATGTGCCTGAGTTTCCGACACGGTCCCTGTCACCAACAGTTCGCCTCGATCCATAAAGGCGATTCGGTCCGCGACTTGATAGGCCCGCGCCATTTCGTTAGTCACCACCACGATTGTCGAACGGGCTCGACCCGGTCGCACCTGAAGTTCCCGAATCAACATGATGATTTTACGACTTGTGATGGGATCGAGACCGGCTGTCGGGTCGTCGTAAAAAATCAACTCCGGTTCCAAAGCGATCGCGCGAGCAATACCCAACCGCTTTTGCATCCCTCCGGAGATCTCATCGGGGTACAAGTTCGCCGCATGTCCGAGGCCCACAGTTTCGAGTGTTGTTGTTGCGCGTCGCGAAGCAGACTCGTAGTCCACACCTCTCGACTCAACCTGTTGAAAAATAACGTTTTCTAGTGAACTCATCGAGTCGAACAATGCGTTGCGCTGAAACAACATGCTTTGGCGGCGGCTCCACCTCAGTTTCTCCTCGGGACTCATCGAAGACCGTGGTCGGCCTTGATCCCAAATTTCGCCGCCTGTGGGCTCGAGCAAACCTGCCATGAGTTTAAGCAGAAGAGATTTTCCCGAGCCACTCGGGCCGATCAGCGCCAAAGATTCGCCCTCAAAAAGTTGGAGGTTCAAACTTCGAAGCAGCACCCGGCCTTCGATTTCGAGACTCACTTGGTGAAGTTCGATCAAAGCGCGCTGCACGACTCGGTCCCCCGATGAGTCATTCCGAGAATTACCTTTTGCCCAGTGGCTTTAGCTGAACTAAACAGTCACTGCGACTGAGCGAAACGATTCCCGCCTAACGCGCGCCGTCGCCTATGGAGAGGTGCGCGTCAGGACCCGACTCTTCGTGAAATTCTCCGGGGAAATACGAATCGCTTCAAGCTCTGTTCGCCGAAGACCGACGAGTTTCTTTGGTGCGTGGACGAAATCGACGAAACGGTGAGATCGAGAGTCGGTTCCACCCCTGACGATGCGAACCCCGATAACGAGGCTCGGAACAGAGGCTCGGAACAGAGGCTCGAAACAGAGGCTCGGAACAGAGGCTCGGAAACGAAGTTCGGAAATAAAGCTCGAGGACAACGCCCGGAGACGAATCGACAAGACGAACAGTGGTCAAAAATTGAGTATCGATTGAACGGATCTGATAGGAGACAGAATTCATGGCCAACTACGAACACGTGAAGGTTCCCACTCAAGGACAAAAAATTCGCATTGCCGCTAACGGCAAACTCGAAGTGCCAGATCAGCCGATCGTCACTTTCATCGAAGGCGACGGTACCGGTGCTGATATTTGGGCGGCTTCGGTCAAAGTCTTCGATGCGGCTGTTGCGAAAGCCTACGGCGGCAAGCGCAAAATCCATTGGTGCGAGGTATACGCCGGTCAGAAGGCGACGCAGGTCTATAACGGCAACTACTTCCCCGAAGAAACTCTCAGCGCGATCAAAGAGTTCGTCGTCTCGATCAAGGGTCCGCTGGAAACGCCCGTCGGCAAAGGGATCCGCTCACTCAACGTCGCTCTTCGTAAAGAGTTGGACTTGTATGCGTGCGTTCGTCCGGTGAAGTACTATCCCGGAGTTCCGGCTCCGGTTCGCGAGCCGGAGAAGGTTGACATGACCATCTTCCGCGAGAACATCGAAGACGTCTACGCAGGGGTCGAATTCACAGCGGGATCCGCGGAGGCCAATGACTTCATCGCTCTCGCGAAGAAGCATGGCAAAACCATTCGCGAGAACTCGGCGATTGGCATCAAGCCGATGTCGGCATTCTGCACGAAGCGCCTCGTACGCAAGGCCATCGAATACGCCATCAAGTACAAGAAGCCCTCGGTCACCCTTGTGCACAAAGGCAACATCATGAAGTTCACTGAAGGTGCCTTCAAAGATTGGGGCTATGAATTGGCGAAGGCCGAGTTCCCCGACGTCACCGTGAGTGAACAGGAGCTTTGGGACGTGCATGGCGGCAAAATGCCCGCCGGCAAGATCTTGGTGAAGGACCGTATCGCCGATAACATGTTCCAACAGGTACTGTTGCGACCCGACGAATACTCCGTCATCGCGACTCCTAACCTCAACGGTGATTATATTTCCGACGCGCTCGCAGCTCAGGTCGGAGGCCTCGGGATCGCTCCGGGTGGCAACATCGGTGATGGTTTCGCGGTTTTCGAAGCGACTCATGGAACCGCCCCGAAGTATGCTGGCCAAGACAAAGTGAATCCGGGCTCAGTGATTCTCTCCGGCGTGATGATGCTGGAGTACATGGGATGGACCGAAGCTGCGAACCTGATTGAAAAAGGTCTCGCCGGCGCGATTGCCGCCAAACGCGTGACTTATGATTTCCACCGTCAAATGCCGGGCGCGACTCTGCTCAAGTGCTCGGAGTTCGGCGGTGAAATCATCTCGAAGATGTAATTTTCGATTTTGAATTTTTGGAATTGAACAACTTAAGGAGATTTACATGCATAAGCGTAAAAAACTTGCCGTCATCGGCGCTGGCTTTGTCGGTTCGACTTGCGCTCACTGGGCCGCCGCGAAGGAATTGGGCGACGTGGTGTTGCTCGATGTGAACGATGGCGCGGCCAAAGGTAAAGCACTCGATCTGTTCGAGGCTTCGCCGGTTGAAATGTTCGACTCGCGGATCACAGGCACGAGCAACTATGCGGACATTGCGGGTTCAGATGTGGTCATCATCACGGCCGGTCTTCCCCGCAAACCCGGTATGAGCCGCGATGATTTGCTGGCGACGAACGCGAAGATCATGAAGGAAGTTTGCTTGGGCGTGAAACAGCACGCTCCTCAGTCCGTTGTCATCGTTGTTTCGAACCCTCTCGATGCCATGGCCTATGTGGCCAAAGACGTGTTGGGTTTCCCGAAAGAGCGCGTTTTGGGTATGGCTGGCGTTTTGGATGGAGCCCGCATGCGCTCCTTCATCGCTGAAGAGTGCAACGTTTCGGTCAAAGACGTTCAGGCCTTCGTCCTGGGCGGTCACGGTGACACCATGGTGCCGATGCCTCGCCATTGCTCGGTGGGCGGCGTACCGCTTCTCGAGATGTTACCGAAAGAGAAGATCGACGCGATCGTCACCCGCACACGCAACGGCGGCGCCGAAATCGTGGGCTTGTTGAAAACAGGCTCCGCTTACTACGCACCGGCTGCATCGGCCGTGCAAATGGCCGAAGCGATTTTGAAAGATCAGCAGCGTATTTTGCCTTGTGCCGCACTGCTGACTGGCGAGTACGGCGTGAACAACCTGTTCATCGGCGTGCTGTGTAAATTGGGCGGCAAAGGTCTGGAAAAGGTCATCGAGCTGAAACTCAATGATGAAGAGCGCAAGGGCTTGGATCATTCGATCAAGGCCGTTCAAGAACTTGTCGAAGCACTCAAAAAACTCGAATTCTAATCATAGCTTTGGGCGCTGAATTCTAATCGGCGCCTTTTTACCTTCGGGACACCAGGGGACATCATGAATATTCATGAGTATCAGGCGAAAGAAATCTTGAGAAAGTACGGCGTCACGACGCTGAACGGTCGTATGGCCGAATCACCCGAGCATGCCTACCAAGCAGCCAAAGAGCTGGGGGGATCGCTTTGGGTCGTGAAGGCTCAGATTCATGCAGGCGGGCGCGGCAAAGGCGGCGGCGTAAAGCTGGCCAAATCGCCCGAAGAGGTCCGTGACCTCAGTAAAAAGATGATCGGCATGAATCTGATCACTCATCAGACAGGTCCCGAAGGCAAAGAAGTTCAAAAGGTCTACATCGAGCAAGGCTGTAACATTAAGAAGGAATACTACGTCGCGGTTTTGCTCGATCGCAAAACAGGTCGCGTGGTCGTGATGGCTTCGGCCGAAGGCGGCGTGGAGATTGAAGAGGTCGCCGAAAAGCACCCTGAGAAAATCCACCGCGTGCAGGTCGATCCCGCCGTCGGGCTGATGCCCTTCCAGGCTCGCCAACTCGCTTTTGCCGTGGGTATGTCGGAAAAGGTCGCAGCAAAGGCCGCAAAGTTCTTCATGGGCCTCTACAAGTCGTACGAGGAGTGCGACTGCTCAATCGCAGAAATCAATCCTCTCGTCGAAACCGCCGAGGGTGATGTGATTGCACTCGATGCGAAGATGAACTTCGACTCCAACGCGCTCTTCCGCCAATCCAAGATTATGGAACTTCGCGACTTGACCGAAGAAGATCCGACGGAGATCGAAGCCTCGAAGTACGACCTCGCTTTCATTAAACTCGATGGCAACATCGGTTGCCTGGTCAACGGCGCAGGCCTCGCGATGGCCACAATGGACATCATTAAACTCCACGGTGGTAGCCCCGCTAACTTTTTGGATGTCGGCGGCGGTGCCAACAAAGAGAAAGTGACCAACGCTTTCAAAATTATCCTGCGTGACCCAAACGTTAAGGGCATCTTCGTCAACATCTTCGGTGGCATCATGAAATGCGACATCATCGCCGAAGGCGTCATCGCGGCGACCAAAGAGTTGGGACTGAAAGTTCCCGCCGTGGTCAGACTGGAAGGCACCAACGTGGAATTGGGCAAAAAGCTGCTGGCCGAGAGCGGCCTCAACATTATGCCTGCCGACGACATCACAGATGGCGCGAAGAAGATCGTCGCGGCCGTGAAAGGAATGTGAGCCATGGCTATTATGATTGATTCGAATACCAAAGTGATTTGCCAAGGCTTTACAGGAGCTCAGGGAACTTTCCATTCCGAGCAAGCGGTGGCTTACGGAACCAAAATGGTCGGCGGCGTGACTCCCGGCAAGGGCGGCACCAAGCACTTGAATCTGCCGGTCTTCGACACAGTTCGCGAAGCTCGCGAAAAGACAAGCTGCAACGCTTCGGTCATCTATGTTCCCCCGCCCTTTGCTGCGGATGCGATCTTGGAAGCTGTCGATGCCGAACTCGATCTCGTTGTCTGCATCACCGAAGGCATTCCCGTCATGGACATGGTCAAGGTTCGTCGGTTCATGCAAGGCAAAAAGACTCGTCTTGTGGGCCCCAACTGCCCTGGCGTGATCACTCCTGGTCAGTGCAAGATCGGCATTATGCCGGGACATATTCATAAGCCAGGCCGCATCGGAGTTCTGTCCCGATCAGGTACTTTGACCTATGAAGCCGTTCACCAGCTCACCCGTCTGGGGCTGGGTCAATCCACCTGTGTGGGCATTGGTGGCGATCCAGTGAACGGTACGAATTTCATCGACGTGCTCGAAATGTACAACGCCGACAAGGACACGGATGCCGTGATTATGATCGGCGAAATAGGCGGCACAGCCGAGGTCGATGCAGCCGAGTACATCAAGCGTGAGTTCAAAAAGCCGGTGACCGCTTTCATAGCCGGAGCCACAGCTCCCAAAGGCAAGCGTATGGGCCACGCGGGCGCGATCATTACAGGTGGCAAAGAAACGGCCGAAGCGAAGTTCGAAGCTCTGGCCGCTGCCGGCTGCTCGATTGCGCGTAGCCCGGCCGACTTGGGAACGACACTCAAGGCCAGCCTGAAGCATTAAGCTGAGGCGAGCACGCCCAACTGAAGTGAGGCGAGACGTAAGAACTCACGTGCTCTTGATCTGAGTCTTCAAATGAAAAAACGGGCGCTCCAGGGCGCCCGTTTTCTATTTTGAGATTCAGATCAACCGCGAGGTTATCGCAGTTCAAAGCGATCGAGCATCATGACTTTGTTCCAAGCCTTGGCGAAATCTCGAACGAACTTCTCCTTGCCATCGTCAGCCGCGTAGACCTCAGCAATCGCGCGAAGCTCGGCATGCGAACCAAAGATCAGATCCACAGGCGTCGCCGTCCACTTCACGGCGCCCGACTTGCGATCCACGGCCTCGTACAAGCCCTCTTCCTTCGCGGACTTCTGCCACTTCACCGACATATCTAGCAAATTGACAAAGAAGTCGTTACTCAACTGCCCAGGACGCGACGTGAACACGCCATGCTTCACTCCACCCGTGTTGGCGTCGAGAGCGCGCAAGCCGCCCATCAACACCGTCATTTCAGGTACAGTCAGCGACAACATGTTGGCGCGATCCACCAAGCTCTGGGTCGGCGACAAGTACATGTCTTTCGAATAGTAGTTGCGGAAGGCATCCGCCTTCGGCTCGAGCACAGCAAAAGACTGCACATCAGTTTGCTCTTGGGAAGCGTCCATGCGGCCTGGAGCGAAGGGCAGCTTCACGCTCTGTCCCGCACTCTTCGCGGCTTGCTCCACGGCTGCTGTTCCACCCAAGACAATCAAGTCCGCCAAGGAGATCTTCTTTCCACCGCCGGCCGATTTGTTGAACTTCGCCTGGATGTCCTCGAGGGCCTTAATCACCTTCGTCAACTCTTGCGAGTTGTTGACGGGCCAATCCTTCGCAGGCGCCAAACGAATACGAGCACCGTTCGCTCCACCGCGCAGATCTGTGCTGCGGAAGAATGCGGCCGAGGCCCACGCTGTGCGCACCAATTCCTGAGTGGTCAAACCCGACTTCAAGATCTGCGACTTCAAGCGTTCGATATCCGCAGCCGAAGCCAGCTTGTGCTTCACCGCCGGAATCGGATCCTGCCAAATGAGGGTCTCCGCGGGAATTTCTTTGCCAACATAGCGAGTGCGAGGTCCGAGATCGCGATGCGTGAGTTTAAACCAAGCCTTTGCGAAGGCCTTCTCAAACTCTTGTGGGTTCTCGAGGAAACGCTTGGTGATTTTGCCGTATTCGGGATCAAAGCGGAGCGCCAAGTCCGTCGTGAACATGATCGGCGCATGACGCTTGGAGGGGTCGTGTGCGTCAGGCACCATGCCTTCTCCTTGACCGCCCTTGGGAATCCACTGCGTGGCTCCAGCAGGACTCTTTGTTTTCACCCATTCAAAGGCGTAGAGATTCGCCAGATACTGATGGGTCCACTGAGTCGGAGCAGCTGTCCAAGCACCTTCAAGACCTGAAGTCATGGTGTCGGCGCCGTGCCCTTTTCCGCACTTGTTCGTCCAACCAAAGCCTTGCTCTTCAATACCAGCAGCAGCGGGTTCAGCACCCACGCAGTTCGGCTTGCCACGACCATGCGCTTTACCGAAGGTGTGTCCACCGGCGATCAACGCGACAGTCTCTTCGTCATTCATTGCCATTCGACCAAAGGTTTCGCGAATATCCTTCGCCGCCAAAAGCGGGTCAGGAACCCCGTTTGGACCTTCCGGATTGACGTAGATCAAGCCCATCTGGACAGCAGCTAAAGGACTCGAAAGCTTGCGTCCTTCTTTGTAGCGCTGATCTTCGAGGAACTTTTGCTCGGGTCCCCAGTAAACCAGGTCCGCTTCCCAATCGTCGGTTCGGCCGCCAGCGAAACCAAAGGTCTTAAAGCCCATTGATTCGAGGGCCACATTGCCGGTCAGGACCATCAAGTCAGCCCACGACAGCTTGTTGCCGTACTTCTTTTTAATCGGCCAAAGCAGACGTCGAGCTTTGTCCAAGTTCGCATTGTCGGGCCAGCTGTTGAGCGGCTCGAAGCGCTGTTGGCCTCCTCCAGCTCCGCCACGACCATCCGAAATGCGATATGTACCGGCACTGTGCCAAGCCATGCGGATGAAGAACGGTCCGTAGTGACCCCAATCAGCAGGCCACCATTCTTGCGAGGTCTTCATCACCTTTTCGATGTCTTTTTTGACAGCGGTAAGATCCAGGGTTTTGAACTGCTCCGCGTATTTGAACTTTGCATCGAGTGGACTGGATTCCGCCGCGTGTTGACGCAAAGGCGCCAGATCCAACTGGTCCGGCCACCAAAACTGATTTTTCATGTTCTGAAGATTCGGTGCCGAGGCCGTCGATTCCGAGTTCTTCGCAGAGCCCATTAAGGGCGCCAGTGGGACGACAAGAGCCAGCAGGGCCGCCACCGTCAATCTGCGGCTTCGACTGTTTCTCATCGTCGTTCTCCTATTCACGTTCATAATATCTCCCCATTTCTACGAGCTGCTGTGCAAGTTGCCAGCGCCCAAGTGCAATTCACTTTCGATACACAATCAACACTTTCCCCCACGCGTTCGTTCCGCGGTCGCGCCCAGATTTCATGTTGAACCTCAATAGGTTAAGGGCCCGCTAAGAATCATTGAAATTGACAGTATTGATTCTGACATCGAGTAAATCGATACAAGAGAGATCGGCCTCCCTCAGTTCGACGCCGCCGGTTCGTCGGGCGTCTCTCGATCCCGAGCCAGGTCAAAGCGCAGATCTTCCGCCCAAACTCGAGTCGCAGGCGAAAGTCGAACCTGCAAATCCTCGAGGCGCACCCATTCAATCACAAAATTAAGATTTTGATCGGCACCGCCGCCCGTCACGCTATGCTCCCAGCGCGAGGGCAGATCGCGATGAATTGTCACCACGAAAGCCTCGTGCAATTGAAACTCTTCACCTTCGTCGGTCTCGATGATCGTCGGTCGAATGGCGAAGCGACGCAATCGAGTCTGTTCCTCTTCGGTAAAAACTAAACCCGACTCCTCGGCCTGTTCGCGCACGATGGTTTGTCGTGACGACTCGCCCGGATCGACGGTTCCTCGAACGGGCTCAAGGAGACCCGTGATGGGGTGGCGGACGCAAAGAACTCCGCGAGGTCCAATCGGAAAGCCGAGAGCCTTGCGGATCAGACCACGTTGGCGCCTCCACGTCTTCAGAAAGATCTCTCGCTCTCGATCGGACACCAAGCGCAATGGCAAAGCCCGAGTTCCCGGCAGCTCTTCTCGCGCAAGTTTGTCGAACAAGATCCGGATACGTTCGCGCCGCGGAGCCCACGTCGTCCACATCCAATAAATGATCGATTCGCGGGTGAAAAGACGCCAAAAAGGTTCGCGGTTTCCGTGCCACAGCTCCTCGCGAGTGCAGGCTCGATGGAGCGATCTCCTGGTGACACGCCAAAAGTTCGTCCAGAATGGGAGCTCGGTCGCAATCACCAAGTCGGCTCGATCTAAGACAGATTGGTAAGCCCGCGAATAGTTTCCATCGATGATCCAAGCATCGCGAGCGGCAAAGTTCGCGACCTCCTCGGTGAACTCCGACTCGGACGCCGTTTGCCAATGCGGACGCCAATAAGCGGCATCCATCTCCAGTCGTGGAAGACCGCTGATCTCCGACAAGCGCCGAGCCAAGGTGCTCTTGCCGCTCCCACTGACTCCGATGATCGAAATTCGGCGAAGGGACGACGGATTCATGTTCCTGATCCTTGGCGATGAGTGGGCAAAGTCTTGAGGTGAGTCTTGTGCGGGGAGGCGACCCCTCGCAAGCCACGGGTAACGCCGCGCGATAGTGGGTCCTAACTTGAGAGCTGGCCCTGGATTGGGGTAAGAGGTGGCAACTCAAAAAGGAGCTGAACGTGGCGAAAGAAATGACCTTCTCGATTATCAAACCCAACGCCGTGAAGAAAAACGCCATCGGCGATATCATTTCGCAGTTTGAAGCGAACGGATTGAAAATCGCTGCGGCAAAATTGACCGTTTTGTCGCGCAAGAAGTGCGAAGAATTCTATGCTGAACACAAAGAGCGCCCGTTCTTTGGCGAGCTTGTCGATTTCATGACCTCGGGCCCTGTGATGTTGATGGCTTTGTCGGGCGAGAACGCCGTGATGAAGAATCGCGAGATCATGGGCGCGACGGATCCCAAAAAAGCCACCGCTGGCACAGTTCGCTCGAAGTTCGGCGACTCCGTCGGCGAAAACGCGGTTCACGGCTCAGATAGCCCGGCGAGCGCACAGCGCGAACTCGCGCTCTTCTTCGAAAAGCAAGAACTCGTTAACGAGTAAAGTCGTTCATCCTCCAATCGAATTGAATTTCGAGCCGCTGAGATTCGAAACTCAGCGGCTTTTCTTTGTGATGCTTCCAACCCATCTGTCTGCGAAGGTGTTGCGTGATCGGCCAAGAGTTTGAAGTGAAGTTTGAACGCATGAGTCGTGACGGTGGTGCTGTTGGTCGTGCACCAGATGGCCGTGTCATCTTTGTTCAAGGTGGTGCTCCAAATGAACTCGCTCGCGTCCGCGTGACGGAAGTCCACAAACGGCATTTCGTCGGTGAACTGGTCGAAATTGTAGAGGCTTCTCCCGCGCGAGTCGTGCCTCCCTGCCCTCATTTCCAGTTGTGTGGCGGATGCCCATGGCAACACATCGACTACGCCGAGCAGCTTCGACAAAAAACCGATCTTGTTCATGCGACTTTAAGGAAGTCCAAGTCCTTGTCGGATGCCGAACTTCTTCGTCTCGAAAGCTGCGCCCCGAGTCCAAAGATCTGGCGATATCGTCAACGTCTGAGTGTGCATGTGGGACCTGGCAAGAGTTCGGCGGCCGCTCAGGTGGGTTTTCGAACTCGAAACACCCACGATTTCGTCCCCGTCGAGGACTGCCTGATCGGCCCAGAGGGAGCCATCGGCTTTGCACGCAGTTTGGTGCCCAATTTGCGTCAGGCGACAGTGGCGCCGCAGAGTTCGAGGCTCGCGCGTTCCAAGAACCCGCCTCAAGAGCTCAAACACGAGCTCAAAATTGATGTTCGAATTGAGAACTCCGAATTGAAATCCGGAGCGGGATTTGTCCAGGTCAATGCCGAACAGAATTTGGCCATTCAGAAATTCATCGGCGCAGCGATCCACGATCGCGTAGAACGCGACAAAGGTCGTGCGTGGACAGTTTACGATCTCTACGGTGGATCCGGAAACTGGTCCAGGCCCTTGGTCGAGATCTTCGAGACCTTACAAACACCTTGGAGGCTGAGAATTGTCGAGTCTCACGGCAGCAGTGAGGCCGAGGCTCGACGTTGGTTGGACAAACAACAATCGGAATGGCTGAGAGATTGGGCCTTTCACTCCAATGACGTCGAAACCTGGATCAAGCGAAATCGGGAAGACTCCGAACTCGGGATCTTCATAGTCAATCCACCACGCCAGGGTATGTCCCAAACAGTCATCGAGCGCCTGGCTCGTCGTCGCGACCTCACCCACCTCATCATTGTGAGCTGTGATCCCAACACTTTCGCTCGCGACCTCACGTCCCTACGCGGCATTCGACAGTTGGATTTGGTCTCGGGAAAGAGCTTCGATTTGTTTCCGCACACGGATCATGTCGAGGTCGTCACCGTGTGGGAAATCAAGAGCTGATCGGGGTCAGCACCCGCTACCCCGGTCGACATGCAAGCTGTGAATTCGCCGAGCAAAATTTTGCTCGCTGAGAGAAGTCCTGCTACGATTTTTCGCATGTCGATGTTTCTTGCCATCTTCCGCACATGGATAAGGCTGAGAGCGCATTCGGTCGACTTCCTTGAAGAAGTCGCGTGCGGACGTCTTTTCGTACCTTCGAATCTCAAAATCTGGTCGGCCCTGCTTCTCTTGAGTTTCTTAACTTCGTGTTCGTCGACCTCGAACTCACGCAAGGCTCAAGAGGACGCGGTCTTGCGCTTACAGTCCGGTACACGATTCTTCCAGAATCAGCAGTATGCGGCTGCGCTGCGTGAGTTGTTGGAAGCACAACGCCTCGATCCGCGCAATCCGACGATTCAGAACAATCTCGCTCTGACCTATTTTGTTCGGGAACGCTTCGATCTCGCACTGAAACACATCAATCGAGCCATTGAGATTCAACCTCAGTATTCGGAAGCTCTCAACAATCGAGCGCGGATTCACATCGAGCGGGGCGACTATGCTTTGGCCGTGGCGGATGCCAAGCGTGTTCTGGATGATTTGACCTATCCGGCACCCGTCAAAGCTTGGAACAACATTGCCTTAGCGCATTTTCGCAAGGGTGACTTTCGTGAGGCCCGAACCGCCACCGAATCCGCTCTTCGAGTCGATCGGCAAAACTGCTACGCACAAACGCTCCACGGGCGGTGTCAGCTCGAAATGAACGACCTTCAGGCGGCGGCACAGACACTCGACAATGCGTTGGCCGCCTGCGCAGAAAATCAAGATGAAGAGGCGAGCTACTTTGCCGGGCTCGTACATTATAAACTCGGGAAGAACGCCCTAGCTGTTGATCGCCTCGAAAATGTAGTCCGCAAGTATCCCCAAGGGGAGTACGCTCAGCGCGCAAAGAGTCTATTGGAAATCGTAAAGTGATAGAGTTCGCATCTCCGCAGGTCGAGAGGAAGTCACACGCATGAAGATCACGGGACAAATTCTGAAGGAGAATCGCGAACGCAAGCGAATGACAATTGCGGAGGTCTCGCTCGCCACGAAGATCACCACAAAGACCATCGCGGCGATGGAAGAAGGCATCGCGGAGAATTTGCCACCAAAAACTTTTCTGCGCGGCTTTGTGCGAAGCTACGCGCTTTATCTTGGGCTCGATGTCGAAGAGATCTTGCGCACCTTTCATGAGGAAATGGGCTCGACACTGGCTCACCCCGCCGGATCAGCCAAAGCCATTCCTCCTGCCGAACTTGCTGAAAAGAACTCGCGAGCTACAGAAAATGTGGGCCAAGAGGATAAGCCGAGCCAGGAGCGCGAAACCTCGAGCAAGTCGACAAATCCCACGCCGATGAGTCCGATGAACAATGCTTCCGTTCCGAGATCTCCTGACCAAGCCGTGGAGATGGTGGCGCGCAGTGGACAAATCGGCCTGACGAAATATTTGATCGGCGGCCTGGTTGTAATTCTGATCGGGCTGATCATTTTCTTTAAGGGAAAGATGGATTCTTACGAAAGCGAGCGTGCGCCCCAGGAGTCGACGCTTTCTGGTGACTCTGCGAATACCGCAGACGATGATGACGGCGAATCGACAGGCAACGGGAACACACAAGACCCTCAAGACTCAAGCGCTGTTCCCGGTGCAACTCCTACGGATGGCACCCTCGCGCCCTCGCCCGAAAGCTCGCCGACGGTCGCACCCACAGCGTCACCCCTCGCGTCGCCCTCGCCGCGGCCAACTCTCACGCCAATCACGGCGTCACCAACTCCGCAACCTTCACCGAGCGCCACGCCGAAATCGACACCGAGGGCTACAGCGACGCCATCTCCGACGCCTGCCCCGACGCCTTCACCGCGATCAACCCTTACACCAACTCCGCGTCCCACCACCACCCCGGCGCCTCAACCCACAGCAACACCCGCCCCTTCGCCCAAGCCCTCACCCAGCGCAACTCCTCGAGTGGCGAAACCCACGGAAATTCTCATTGAGGCTCTCGACTCTGTGGACTTGGAAGTCACCGTGGATAGCGACCCGCCCCGCAGTGTTCGACTTCGGGCCGATCAGATCCAGGCGATTCAGGCGAAACGCAAGGCCATTATTCGCTTCTCGGATGGCGGAGCTGTGAACGTACTCGTGAATGGCGTCGATCGCGGCGTGCCTGGAGATTTGGGTCGACCGCTGCGAGTTGAGTACCCTTAATCGATCCTCGCCTGACCCAGAGGGTCGGCGCCAAAAAGGTGTCATCGTGAGTTCCTCGCCGCACTTCCATCCTCCAGGCTTCGTCCCTGAAAGCTTCGTTGCCACTCGCTCGTTGAGCGACTTCATAACAGGCGATGGAGCATGGTCTTCTCGCGATCGATCGACCCGAGCTTGGTGGTGGGTTTGGTGGATCAGTTTGGCGAGCAAGCTCACCCTCGCCGGACTTTTACCTCTTTCAAATGATGAAGCCTACTACCGAGTCTGGGGCCTGCTGCCGCAGCTGTCCTATTACGATCATCCGCCAATGGTGGGCTGGCTCTTCGGTATCGGCCTGCAACTTCCGGGTGCTGAGACTTGGCCGGGTCTCACTCGGTGGCCCGCAGTTCTCCTCGGTCATATGACCTGGTTGATTTGGAATGAAATTCTGCGGCCTGCAACGACACCTCAACAAAGACTCGTCGTCCTCATCGTCTTGTTGCTATCGCCTCTGTTCGGTCTTGGATCGCTGATCGTCACTCCGGATCTACCTCTGGTGGCGACATGGGCACTCGCCCTCCTCGGCATACAAAAGTTCGCGCTGCGGCCCTCATCATGGACTGCGGTGGCCGTCGGAAGCGCCATGGGACTCGCCTTCTGTGCGAAGTACCATGCCGTGATCCTCGCACCGATCGCTCTTGTGGTATTCTTCCTATCCCCTGCCTTTCGAGCCACACCTCATTTTCAAAAGGCCAAGCAGAGTCTACTCGCGTTGATTTTTGGAATACTGTTTTCGGCGCCCGTGCTGCTTTGGAATCTTGAACATGACTGGATTTCTTTTCGTTTCCAGCTCGCGCATGGCCTTGAGGTTCGAGCACCCCAAGCTCAGCAAATCCTGCAACAGGTTGGCGAGTATGTCGGCGGACAACTGCTGCTGCTCTCACCGCTCGTCTGGTTTTGGGCCTGGCGCCGTGAACATCCTCGTTCACTTGGGCTTTTGCACCTCGCCTCTTGGCCCATTCTCCTCTTCTTCCTTTGGACGTCGACTCGCTCACACGTTGAAGCCAACTGGCCCATCATCGCTCACTTTCCACTGCTGACCTTGGCCGCGATTCAAATTTCAAATTCAGCTCGAGGCCGACGCGCGCTGATCGGGACGCTTGTCGTCTGGATTTGTCTTTCGGGTCTCGCCGTTCACCAGGCTTTTTCACCGCGGCAAGTGTTGCTGGGAATTCCGGCCGAGAATCACAAGACCTTCGAGTTTGTCCGCTTTGAAGACATCCTCCCCGCCCTCCATTCTCAACAGCTGAGCTCGCGCCCAACCTACGCTTCGTCTTATCAGATGGCGGCCGACCTCACACTTCGAAGCGGGCGGTTATTCTGTAAACTTTCAGGATACAATCGCAGAGACTTCTTCGACTTCCTGGAGCAGTGCCATCCTCTTCATGCAGCGGCCAGTCAGCATACTGAGAACTTCTCAACGACCGACGAGTTTCAAGTCATAGTCGACGAAGAAGGACCGTGGCCAAGCTGGATCACCGAGCACCAATTTGTGCGTCAGGGTGAACAGCCACTCACTGGGCGATTCAAGGTTGTGATTTTCAAAAAAGCGAGCCACATATGAGGGAAACGAGCCTATGAGAAAGCTTCTCTTCTTCATCGCGTCGGCTCTGGCGCTTTTTGCCTACATCGTCACTTTGTCGCTGCACAACCCCTCGATCATCAGTGACGAGTTGGAGCCGCCCAACTTTCCGGGCTTTCACGACTACCGCGGCGTGATCAACGTCCAGAGCACAAATTCCAGCGGCTTTGAGTCGGCTACAGAGCTGCTTCGCAAGGCCCAAGACGCCAAACTCGACTTCATTATCTTTACCGAACTCAACGACTTCACCGGCCGCCGCGGCCCCTCGGGATGGAACCGTCAGACCTTTGTTCTACAGGGTAAAAAGTTCGGGTATGTCGAATCACGCGTGATCAGCCTGGGTAGTGAGACCCTTGAGGCGGCCGAGTCCCTCGGCCAGGCCCAGACGATGATCGCTGATTATTTGTCGCGACCGGAAACTAGCCAGAGCATTTCAGCCCAAGATCGGCTTTTGCTCACTCGACCTCCCGAATCGAGAAGCGAAACCAACAAATGGGATACGAGCATTCTCCAGGGTGTATCCGGGCTTGAGGCGATCAATCTTCAGAGTGTGGCCCATGGCGCGATCCATAATGCACCCGCCTCCTTTGCCTGGAGCGCGATGATTTATCCTTTTAATTCGAAACTTGCTGCACTCCGCCTTTTTGCCGATATCGGCAACTCCTCGCCCGAGTTCGATGAAATCGATCGACTCGCCAAGGATCGTCCGGTGTTTGCAACACTAGGCTCAGATGTGGGACGCCCGCTCCAGCTCTTTGGTATTCCTCTGCGACTACCAACAGCCGAAGTCTTGTTTCGTTTAGCCTCGAACCATCTCCTCTTGCGAAGTGAGCTCACAGGGGATCCGGAAAGTGATCGTCGAAAAATTCTACTTGGAATCGCTCAAGGTCAAACCTATCTCGCCCTCGATGCAATCGGAAATCCCAAAGGCTTCGCGGCCTGGTTTGAAGATGATTCTGGAACCTATCCGATTGGCTCGCGCGTGACCTGGAGAAAGGCCGGAGGGCGAATCTCGGTACATCTTCCCAAGCGCCCCAATACACCTTTTGAAACGGCCATCCTGCGAGATGGACAAGTCGTGATGACTTCGAACTCGGTGGACACACAGTTCAGCGTGAATGAACCCGGTGTTTACCGCGTGGTCGTCCGTGCATTTTTGTCGCCGAGCCTCTTCGACGGAGGTCGCTGGCTCCCGTGGATTTGGACAAATCCCATCACTTTGTTGGAACGCGGACCCGCCAACGAGGTGAAACCTGAAGCGGGTCAAAAGCCTCGCCCCAAACGATCTGGCAAGCCAAGCGCTCGCTCGCGATAAAGCCTCGGTCCTGTCGCATCTCCTCTTCGATCTCAGTTGGTGGGTTCGGTCCGCCCTGCGAAGGCTCCCACTCCAAATAGACTCGACAGGTCCCACAGCTTCCCATACCGCCACAGGAATGTGAGATTTCCACTGAGTTTTCCACGGCAATATCCAGAAGGCTTCGCGACACGATGCCCGGCTGAACTTCTATGATGAGCGGTAACTCATCAGCAGTACTGGCCTCTTTTGACCTGGCCTCTGGTAACGTGGCCTCTAGGGCACTGTCCCCCGAGGCCTCCAAAGAATTGATGTAGAAATCAATCTGCCCACTTGCCTGTTTTGCGCCACGCATGTCACACATTCTAGCATGCGTTTCATAGCCTTTGACCTCGAAACAACAGGTACCCTGGCCGGAGTCGATCAAATCGTGGAGATCGGCGCTGTGCGCTTCGATGCGTCCGGCGATCCTGAAACGATTTTCACCACTCTCATCCAGCCGACGATCTCCATGCCGCCAGACGCCACGCGCGTGAACGGCATCACCGACGATATGCTCATTGGCAAGCCTCGGGTGGAGGATGTGCTAGATGCTTTTGCTGACTTTTGCGGTGAAGAC
This sequence comes from Pseudobdellovibrionaceae bacterium, assembly GCA_947462815.1. GTDB lineage: Bacteria > Bdellovibrionota > Bdellovibrionia > Bdellovibrionales > JAMPXM01 > UBA2339. Next base: position 32,080 of record CANHQR010000001.1, on the reverse strand, counting down.
GTCATCGTCGCCCACAACGCTGCATTCGATGCTCAATTCCTAACCGCCGATATTAGAAAGTTTGAGTCCAAAGCGCCTCGTGGTGTAATTCTCGATACCTTACCGCTCTCCCGAAAGGTTTATCCCGGCTTGGCGAACTACAAGTTGGGAACCTTGGTCCAACACTTGGGCATTCCGTCCTCTAACTTTCATAGAGCCGAAGAAGATGCCATTTACTGCGGACACCTGTTCGCCAAGATGCTCCAGCGCCTGACGCAACCGCATGCCCCGAGCCTGGCAACGCTCATCAGTTTGACGGGAAAACCCGAACAGCGCTTTCCGCAGATTGAGCGGAAACCTAAGCAGCAAGATTTGTTTTCGATGTCGCTCTAACTCAAGCCATCGAAAAACCCAGCAATGGGCATCCGGCGACCTCGGCCGAAGGCATGATCTGAAACTTTCAAAACAGGTGGAGCCTGCCAGCGCTTGAATTCGCTTTTGGCAAGAGCGCGCACCAACCACTTTTCGGTTTTGGTTTTTGCTGTCTTGCGCTTTTGCACGAGTTTTTCGACAGCGGCATCTAATTCCTCATAGGGTGGCAGTGAATCCTGATCCTTTTGATTCGGCCTCAACTCAGCGCTCGGCGGTCGATCGATGATGAAGCGAGGAATCAATTCCTCGCCCGCTGATTCATACTGGCGATTGTAGTACTCGGCCAGCTCATAAATTTCCCGCTTGAGCAAGTCGCCAAGCGGAGCCAGGCCTCCGCACTGATCGCCGTAAAGCGTGGTATATCCCGCTGCATACTCGGATTTATTGCCGGTGTTCAGCAACAAACTGCCATGCGCATTCGAGAAAGCCATGAGGAGTGTTCCGCGAATCCGTGCCTGAAGATTCTCGTGCACGATCCCAAAATCTTTGACGTTGAGCCCGTCGCTCACTGTGTCTGAGAAGGCTTTGAAAGCCGGCTCGATCGGCATGTTGACGACCCGAATTCCGAGTCGTCGCCCTAAGGTTTGTGCGACCTCAAGACTTCGCGGGTCATTGAATGGACCAGGCAGAGTCAGAGCTATCACGGACTGCGGACCGAGCGCATCAACCGCCAGACAAGCGACTACGGCACTATCGATCCCTCCGCTCAAGCCAAAGTGGACCTTTGCAATACCCGTTTTGCGAGCAAAGTCGCGAATGCCGAGCACCAAGACGCGACGGAGTAACTCGACCTCGTTCACAGCAGGACGCTCACCCGTCTCGCCGGTCTCCAAATCGAAGACTCCAAGGTCCTCTTCGCAAGCCGCAAGTCGACTCAAACATTGACCTTTCGCATTGAAAACCATCGAGCGCCCGTCAAAAACCAACTCATCTTGCGCTCCAACCATGTTCACGTAAATCACGGGCGCCCGGAAGTGTTTCGCTGTTCGCTTGATGATCTCTTCACGCGCTACAAGCTTAGTACGTGTGAAAGGCGAGCCGCTCATATTGATAAACAAATCCGTGCCTCGGCGCGGGAGCTTGCGGATCGAGTTGTCACCGTCGAGCCAACCCCACATATCTTCGCAGATCGAGACTCGCAATCGACAACCCTTCCACTTCACAAGACCCGAGAGCTCGGGTGCCGATTCAAGATGCCGAGCTTCATCAAACACGTCGTAGTTGGGCAGTCGATGTTTGGAAATGATTTGTGGCCGTCGGCCTCGGACCAAAAACAACGCCGAGTTGTAGTAAGGACGCCGAGAAAGTGAGCCGGCCTGCAGTCGCGAGTCTGCTTTGACAGCTGTGCGGCGCTTGGCGGGCGTGAGGGCTCCCACTAACACGGCGATGCCTTTGGGGATGCGCCGATGAAAGTCGCGCAGGGCCTGCAATTGCTTCACCACAAAGTCTTCGCGCTCGAGCAAGTCATTGGGAGGATAGCCCGCGAGGGATAGCTCCGGAAAGACCACCAAATCACATCGTCGAGCTTGAGCTCGTGCGATGAGTTCCAACATCTTTTCCGAATTTGCGGTGAAGTGGCCGAGCGTCGAATTCATCTGGGCAATTGCGATTCTCATAGCCGCAGAAGATTACGTCGCTCAGAGCCGGCCGTCCAACTGAGAATGCGTCCCTGCGCCCCGCTGATGGTCCTGCACTTCGATACTCGCTCGAAATTCCACACTCGACAGGCGAACACGTTTTGAATAGCCGTCGCGATACGCGTGCCAGTATTCAATGTTGCGTTCGGGGTACTTCCAGCAATAGTACCCATCGCCCGAATCAAAGTCGGCAAGCCACAGTCCCTTGGGCACGCCGCCCAGTTTTTGGATCTTGGCTTGCCACTCTTGAATGAGACGGCCGGCTTCGGCTTCGAGGGCATCTGCCAATATAGAATCTTGCCCCTCAGAGCTCGTCGATAACGATGCCTGATCGAGTTTGTGGATCAGGGCCTGAACTCTTTCCGAATACGATTTCGTCAGCCGGAAAACGATGGGCAAGAGAGCGCGCGCTTCTTCGAGATTGAACACGCTTCGGCGATTGATTCCGACCACATTCGACAAGCTCTCCATCTCTTACCCCCCGATAAGATCTGACAAACTCGAATCAGCAAAGCCTTGCGGGAAACTTCGCTGCGACCCTGGTCCCACACCCACTCGTCAAAGAGTGAGCATCAGGCCCCCCTCAGCGAGTTCTCCGATTGGCCGTCGCCCCTTTGACGTTTCAAACTCCATGTTTGGTCATGAGGTTCGAAGGCCTCCAGAGTGAGCCGCTCCCCCCGAAGCTTGAGCACGAAGGAGAACTCGCGTGAGGAGCTGCTGTCTGACATAGCCAGTTCCGATTTGGAACCAAAAATCTTAAGCCCCTATGAAGTTGGAAATTTGCACAAAGGGACGCTCTAGATGCGCTGAGCCACTCAGCAGATTGAGGGGTTTTTCTGAATCAATAATGTAATTGCCAAGCCGAGTTAAAGGCGTGGGCAACGCATGGCCCTGTTGCAAGTCCCTAGCCCTTATCGCCCGAATTCGCGACTTGCATCATCTGACCGCCCACCACGACCACAATGATCACAATGATAATGATGATGAAGAGCATGCGAACGATGTTTCCAAAGACGAAACGGCCTGCGCCCTCGACGGACTGAGATTCCTTCTTCTCTCGGGGAGGAACGTATGCGCTGCGTCGTGGGCGGAGACCGCTGCCCGCCTCGTTGGTCTTTCGAACGGTGCCGCTCGCGACAGCCGCCTTTGTTTCTTCACGAACATACTCTTCACCTTCCATCGAAAAGTTGGTCCGCGATCGAGGTCGCCGCAAGTTATTCGAAGCCACACTTCGATTCGAAATACGAGAGGCCTCGTCCGCTCCGCTTCCTCCGGCCATCGCGAGTTCCGATTGACTCAAATCTTCAGCCGAGCCCACTTGTGTAGGTCGATTGCGACGACTGGTTTGGCGCATTCGCGCGATCACACTTTGTCCACCGCCACCACTCCCACGACTCGCCGTCTCTGTGTTGCCTTCGCTCGAGGAGCCCGAGCTGCTGCCGCTGTTCGAGGTCGTTTCTGTTCCCCCGCCCCCGCGATTTCCACCGCTGTCCTCGCCGTCGCCACCACCATCACTGCCGTCGCTGCCATCACCGGTGAGCACATCCTTACCGGCATCGGGATCGAAGGCGGCCTGCTTGTCTTTACAGACCGAACCTGTGCCCGGCAGCTCACCTGTCTCCAAGAGACATCGGTAGTAGCCGCCGTAGAGGTCGACGGTATATTTGCGAAAGGAAGAATTAAACTTCGCAACGAGGCCGAGAATGACGGCCACCAGAATGATGAGCAGAAGAATGATTTCGAGCGTAGCCTGGCCTCGACGACCCCAACTCGAGCGCCTCGATGCCCCGTTGGGCGTGCGAGGACCCGACCTGAATCCAGGTCGTCGACCCCCACTTCGAAAAAACCAACATCTTGGGATTCCCAAAATGCACACTCCGCTTACAATATCTCTATGAGACGTTTCGGAATCTCTCGAGATCGACTCAAGGACCTTCGTCCAAAGCTGGCACGCTTCGCGGTGACTCTCGCTCTCGCGTTTTCATCTCAAGCGGCTTTGTCTCAAAACGGTACAGATGGTGACGAAGATCTGGATGAGCGAATCGCTCCGAGGGCAACGGCAAAGCCCGGCCAGGAAAAGATCCCCTTGAGCGACCTGCTCGCCGCCGCCGCGAAGCAAGAGAAGAAGTCGGATTGGCTGGGAATGATTGAAGCTCTGGAGCCCCACCAGGATCGTTTAGATAAACGCGGACTCGTGGCCTTGGCTAAAGCCTATGCGCAAATGAAGCGCAGTAATAGCGAGCAGCAGGTCTGGACCTTGGCTTTGGCGCGCCACCCGAAGGATGCGGCACTGCAGTCACAATATGCGTCTTCCCTGGTGCGCGCCCGCAAGTTCCCTGAGGGGATCGCGGCATTCTACAAGGCCATCGAGTTCAATCCGAAATACGTTCCTGCTTATGACGGCCTCATCGATGTGTTGATTTCCACCGGCTCCAACGAAGAGGCGCGCAATATCATTACCGACGCCAACAAGAAGCTCGGTGTACGAGCCAAGTGGCTGAACGCACTTTGCGGTCTTTATGCGAAAGACTCCTTCTTTGAAAAAGCCATCGAGACCTGTCGCAAAGCCATGGAGCGAGATCCCGAGTACGACTTGAACCCCGTGCATCTCGCTCTTTCCTATCGAGATCAAGGCGAGCCTGAAAAGGCGCGCCGGATTCTCGAACTCGCCGCCTCGCGAATGCCGAACGGAAGTATCGTTCGCACGCGACTCGCCGACTATCATTACGAAAAACGTTCCTTTGTCGACGCACGCAAGTGGTACCTCGAGGCAACCAAGGTTGATCCTAAAAATGTTGAGGCTCTTCTTGGCCTAGGAAACTCCGCGACGGAGTTGCAGAAGTTCGAAGAGGCGCTGCAGGCGTTTACTCGCGCCTGTGAGCTCGACCGCTACACGCGTCGGCATTTTCAAGCGGCTCTGGGTAAAGTCAAAGTGCGACGAGATGCCCTCATGCAAACAAAGTTCGAAGATGCGATCTTCAAGTACTGCCAGCCCACGCGCGGCGAAAACCCGTTTAGTTTATGAGCTCGAGCTTGTGATGCTGAGTTTCGATTCAGAAGTGACGGCGCACTTCGCCTTTGAGTTCGAGCGTCGTGTGCTTGAAGTCGCGCGGCAGCTGCTGGGCCATTCTCGACAAGCTCTGCAGCGAGCCGCTGATGAAGGCGACAGCACCCGATGAACCCGAGCGCTTGATCCGAATCTCGACAACATGATGCTGAGACTCAATGGCATGATTCACGTGCTGAAGAAGAGTCCTCAGCGTGTTCGCTTCTAAGATCTGAATTCCGTCGTGGGCAGAGGGAATCGGCTCCGCGAGAGAAAACAAGGCCTTGAGCGCCGCCGAATGCATCGAGATCAAATCAGGGTGAGGATCCGCGACCGGTGTGCTCGCTTCGACGATGGCGATTCCACCTTGAGCTGTCGGCGAAACGTCGAGCCACGTCCCACCGACCGATGCCGCTTTTTGGTAAGCTTCAGGTAGCGACGTCGTTTCAAAAATCCAAACTTGCTTCATATCGGACATGTCTTTGTATCAGTATGAGACGGTAACGAAGTCAAATGAGCAGCGAACTTCCTCAGCTCGGGAGCCCATTTTTTCGCCCCATCGAGCTCATTTCCAATAAGGATGCCGAGGACGCTGGGGTGACGGATTTCACAGTCGACCAGGGCAAAGCCATCGGAAATTCAGGGCTTAACCCCCACGCAAGTCCAAGCGGAGCTGATATAATCAAGGGACAGGAACACGCAGATCCCCTTCGTCCGTGAGTTCATGCCGGGATCAGACGCGAAATGAGTTGTGGGATGAGGGCGCTGCTTCAGCGTCGGCGAGCGACAGCCTGACTCGAGGTCTGGCTCGAGTTCTGGCCCTAGGTCAGGCTCAACATGAGGTCGCCGAATCGCCCTTCAAAGTCCAGTCTGGACCTTGCCGGCCCAGTCTTGTCCTCGCCCAAAGCCTCAACTCGCGTCCCCAATAATCCGATAAGTGATTGAGGAACTCAAAACCGGAGGGGGAGATATGTCCTTCTATAAGTCTGTTCAGCAGCGTCTCAAGGCGATTTGGAATGATGAATCAGCGCAAGGTTCTTTGGAGCTGATCTTGATTTTGATCGCTCTCGTATCGGTCGCGCTGATCTTCAAGGACCGAATTAAAGAATTTGTCTCGGGCAACTTAGAAAAACTGGGCGGCGGACTTCAGCAGTTTAACGTTGAAAAGTAACTCCCGGGAGCGAGCTTCGGCTCGAGCGCGGCGAGCCGGTGGCTTAGAGAAGCCGCCGGCCAGAGCTTTGCAACAATTTAAAGTGAGGTTGAGCGATGACATTGGAAGTCACCCTGCTACTCAGCATGTTTGCGCTGATTTTGGGCGGCGCTTTCTTCGGCGAAAACGGTCCGATGAAGGTGTTCCAGAATTCAGGTCCACGCTTGGGTGCGAGGATCGAACGACATCTCGATACGGGTCGTGACTTCAACAACGGTCCGGGCACGAAGAATCGTTGGGCGGCACCGCCGACACAGGCACCAACCGGAAAGCTCACGCCATGATTCTGTCTTTGGCCGCCACCACAACATTTGGGTGGGCCGTTTTGGAGGACTTGCGCTCGCGTAAGTTCTCCAATCGCAGTTTTATGATCATCGGAACCTTAGCCCTGATCCTCGCGGTTGCCGTTCAGCGCCAAGACTTTTGGCACTTCGGCTTGGTGGGATTCTTTTCGGGCTTTGCACTCCTGCTTCCCCTCGTCATTTTGAAAATTGTCGGGGGAGGAGATCTCAAGCTGATGGCTGCTGCGGGTCTCTTGATCGGTTGGAACGGCGTTTTTTGGACCGTGGCCTACGGGATGGTTTGGGCCGCAATCTTTGGAATCTACCAGGTCCTTGCACGCGGCGAGTTCAAGCGGCTCACACAAAATCTATCGCAAATGGCGGCCACTCGGAGCTCTGCAGGCCTTGAGCTGCACAAACTTCCCTTTACCGTACCTCTGCTCCTCGGATGGCTCACACATGCCACGCTGGAGGGACTATGGCATTGATGGTTCAAGTCCGTCGATCCCGGCGCGGCGTCGCGACGATGGAAGCCGTGCTGCTGATGATTGTGTTCACATCGGTTGCCCTTATGTTCTCGAACCGGGCCACCGAGCGCGGCTTCATGCGCGACATCGTGCAGGGGCCTTGGTCTCCGATTCGAGGAATGATCGAAGACGGTGTCTGGCAACGCCACAATGCGAGCAAGACGGCACATCCCAATAACTTTTCGCGACGACAATCCACTCAACCACCGTGAGGAATCCAATGAAACGTCAGTGGGGCACTCAAAATCGACGCTCGAGCATTCTGCGCCAAAAGCGCGGCGTGCTCACGCTCGATTTTATATTTGCTCTGATGATGACCATGGGGCTCTCGCTCGTGTTTCTTGCCATTTGTTTCACCCTTTCCATGGTCGAAGTGGGTCAGTATGTGACCTTCTCGGCCGCGCGCGCCTCATGGGCCGCTCACCAAAATCGCGACAAGCAACTCGATCTCGGTCGTCGAAAATATGAAGAGCTACGAATGAATCCCGCCCTGCGCGGAATTCTCAGCAAGCAATGGATTCGCTTCGGCCAAGTCGACTTTGGCGATCCCTTGCGCGGCCACAACGATGATTATCCGGGTTCAGGTCAAGACAACAATGCCGCGAACGACAATGAAACTTTCATCGGAGCGCGTATGAGATTTCAATCCACCGTACTGGATTTCAATCTGCCGCTTCTCGGCGACTCCCAAGATGACGACTCCACGGGCGTCGCCAACATTCAGACTTTCTTGGGTCGCGAAGTGACAACAGACGAATGCAACAACAACTTCAACACGCAGCGCTGGCAAAACATTCTGAGCATGCAAGCGCAAGGTGCAGGCCAAGTTTATAACGGTGCAAGCGGTGTGGCGCAGCCGCCGGCCCAACTGACTGATAATGGGTGTTGAGATGGCAACTTCGCGTCGACCTCTCATCTCAATCCAGACTTCGCACCGACGTCGTCGCTTGAGTCGACGCGGCTTCGCGACGATCGAGGCCATTCCCGTGCTCTTGGTGTTTGTGATCTTGCTCGCCTATTCATTTGGCATGTTCGGCGTCATTCATACCGGCATTCTAAATTCTATCGCGGCTCGCAACTACGCCTTTGAAACCTTTCGCAATCGATCCAATGTGACTTACTTCCGCGACAACCGCGACTCATCGTTTTTCTCTTATCGATCCGTCGGTACACGCATTCACGGTACGACCGGAGAAGGCTTCCAAAGAACCAATACCGACTTCCGCGCGACGGAACGCTCGTTGCGGGTGGGATTCGGCGATTTACAGCCCGATGGCTCGCGCAACAACATCAATCTGCATAACGAACTGATCTACGAGCAAATCCAGGATGGGGTTGAGAACAATACGGTGGGCGTGAGTCCGGTGTGGGTCAAGACCCAATACGGGATGTGCATCAACGCCTCGTGTGGGGACTAAAGGGGAACGTATTCATGGGCAACAACGAGACGCGCACATTATGGATCTCGGTCATGGTCGCACTGTTTGCGATGTTCATGCTGTATTCGTGGTCCGAGAGCCACAAAGACCAGCTCGCCGCAAAGTACGGAACCGTGCAACGAGTGGTCGTGGCCGCTAAAGACATTGAAGAAATGGCCGACATCGATGAATCGATGTTAGAGATCAAAGAACTTCCAAAGGACTTCGTCCAACCTGATGCCATCCTTGAAGCCGATACCGCCATCGGGCAAGTGGCCGCCGCACCCATTAAGAAGGGTGAACAAGTTCTACAAACTAAGCTCCTGCTTCCTGGACCCGATACAGGTTTGTCTTCTGAAATCTCACCGGGCAAACGGGCGATCACCATGCCGATCGATGACATGCGTGGCGTTTCGCGACTCCTTCGCCCAGGCGATCGAGTCGACATCGTCGCCGCTGTCGACTACGGAAAGGCCGCTGAGCAGCGCCGCGAGATCCGAACAATTCTCCAAGACGTCGTGGTCTTGGCAACCGGCGTGAACGTCGTCAACAAAATCCCGCGACGACTCGAGCTCGATGCCAATGGCAAGAGCATCATGCGTGTAAACCTGAGTGCGACAGTCAACTTCACAAGCATCACAGTTGAAGTGAAACCCCAAGAGGCCCAACAGCTCGTCTATATCTTATCCACTTCACCAGGCTCGCTGTTTACGGTTCTTCGCCATCCAACCGATCGCAACGAGGAGGCGCTACGCACGACGGTCGTCGAGGATCTGCTTGGAAAGCCCGCGCTGCTCCGGGCGCCAGCGCAAGCGCCGCCCACACAGGCTCCAGCTCAGCCGCCACCGCCGCCGGCGGCTGCACCGAGCCGAGGCCGAGGCAACTATCAGGAGTTCTGAGTCCAATCTGCTGGGGTTTAAAGATCGCGCAAGTGGTTTCGAGGGGGAAAGATGAAGACGCAAAATACAATTCTCAGCTTCCATCGCGCGTTGCGATTCGCGGGACTTACCTTCTTGATGTTGGCACTCAGTTCGATGAACACCGGCGCGGTGGCTCAAGAGGCTTCGAAGGATTCAGCGTCAGCAACGGCGTCCGCTTCAACTTCGGGTTCGAGCGCAACGGCCGACGCCGCACCGAACTCGACTCCCCCACCTTTGGATTCGACACCGGCTCCCGATGCCGAGGAGAAAGCCGACCTGGAAGTCGACCCCATCGATCCCAAACGTCAAAAGCCGTTATCGCTGTTTATCGGACTTGAACAACAAGAGAAGCTTCCCTTCTTTCCGCCCGACGCCAAATTCAAGGGCGACTACAAGAAGGTCACCAAGGTTTTGGTCGACAAGGAACAGGGTATTCTTTTGTTCCAACCTAACAAGGTGGGTTACGCGACGCTGACCATCTACGACGCCAATGATCGACGTATCTACGATTTCATGTTGGATGTACGGGAAAGCGACCTAACGAAAGTGTCTCGAGAAATTCGTGCGCTCCTGTCCGACATCGAGGGGATCACGATCAAAATCGTGAACAACAAAGTGGTTGTTGATGGTCAGGTGCTTTTGCCCCGGGACCTCGCGCGAATTACAGCGGTCGTCGATCAGTTTGGACCCCGTGCCGCCAGTCTCGTGAACCTGAGCCCCATGGCCCAACGAAAGATTGCCAAGCTCATCCTGGAACACATCAACCTGCCCGACGTGAACGTCTACCCCGTGAACGACAAGTTCGTTCTTGAAGGAACTGTCGACAACGAGCAAGAGGCGAAACGCGCGAAGCAGATTGCGGAAATGTATTTGCCGGATCTCGTGAAGGATGTGGGTGCCGATGGCGGTCGCTTCACACAGATTCGTCGTACCTTTGTCCTCGACCTCCTGAAGATTCGCGAGGCTCCTCCCAAGGAGCCCTCAAAAATCATTCAAATTGTCGTGCACTTCGTCGAACTGTCCAAGAGCTACAGCAAGGCTTTCCGATTTCAATTCACCCCCGAGTTGAAGGATGATGCATCGAACATCACCATCAGCAATAACTCCCAAGCCCAAGGAGGTATGGTGAGCTCGATCACGGCGGTGATCAGTAACCTCTTGCCCAAACTCAATTGGGCCAAGGAACACGGTCACGCCCGTATTCTGGAAAGCTCCACTCTGCTGGTCACAGATGGGTCTGAAGGTGTGATTTTAAACCAAACCGCTATTCCCTTCACTTCATTCGGACCCAACAACTCGGCGGTCTCTCGCGATGCGAAGATTGGGATCCGTACAAAGATCGGTGCGAAGATCAACAACCCCCGTTCCGACGCGATTGAAATGGCGATGGACTTCTCATTGGCCCAACTTGTCGATATGAGTGCGAGTGGTCCCATTACCTCGGAAAGCAACGTCAACACCCGCGTCACCGTACGCAGCCGGCAAAGCGCCGCGATCGGCGGTTTGATTCGTAACGTTTCAAACACGGGCTACAACAAACTTCCTGAGAACGTTAAGAACCCCATCATCTCTCTCTACGCCTCCAAGCAGTTCACGAGGAAGCAGAGTCAATTTGTTGTGTTTGTGACGCCAGTCATTAAGGTCAGTGCTTCTGAGGGCTCTGAGAAAGTGAAGAAGAAGTTTAACTTCCGAGATTGAGATCGGCCTCAGGTTCTTAAGCCAGGAAAGCGTCTCATTTTGAGACGCTTTTTCTTGGATCGCACCTCCTCGCCGTTGGACCTGGATTTTTCCGTGTTGTTTCCATGGCCTGGCTCAACTCCGTTTCATTTTGTGCCGATAAGTCTGGGAGATGGCTGTTAATCCTGGTTGCTTTGTTATTGGCGTGTCCGGCGGCAAAGGCGGAATGGGTAAATCCGTTTTCGCGGCCAACCTTGCCATCGCCTTCAATATGGAAATGAAACAGCCGACTTTGCTCATTGATCTCGATGGTCAAAGCTGCGGCGATCAAAACTTTTTGCTCGGCTTTCGCGATGTCCGCACACTGAGCGATCTGACGAACTTTGCAGGCTCCATCACACCCCAATCTCTCGGTTCTATTGTCACACCTCACGCATCGGGCCTGCATTTCATCGCCGCAGTTCGAGACCGCAATGACAATCTCAACGTCAATCCCGAGACCTTAGCGAAACAACTCGACGGCCTCAGCAACGTCTATCGCTTCATCATTCTCGATCTCGGCAATCAGCTTCAAGCGATGCAAATGATGGGCATTGATAAAAGCACAGTGCTCTTGCTTGTTACGGCTCCCGAGGCTCTAGCGATCAATCAAACGATGCGAATGATGGGCGACCTCTTGGCATCAAATCTGCCCACGGACGTGATGCAAATCATCGTCAACAAAGCGGGACCCGCTGGGCTCCAGCCGGCCGCAATCGGCCAAACTCTGCGTAAGACTCCACTCGGTGTCATTCCTCAAGATGACGCGACCGTACTGGGGAGCGTGGCTCGGTCCACACCCTTCGTTGCCAGCGCACCGAAGAGCGCGATCTCGACGGCCCATTTTGAAGTTGTCCGTCGGCTGACCGGCGGCGTTTTGCAACAGTTGAAATCCTCGTCGAAGCCACAGTTGAAGTTCGCCAAAGACGCGCCCAAAGTTGAGGTGGCTTCTTCCGGCGGACCCCGCGCAAAGATTCCGAAGAACGTCGATCCGCGCACCGCCCTTAAACTCACCGTTCATAGCGAATTATTGAAGGCGATGGATCTCACCAAGGGTGTTGCGGATACCCAAGGCGACCCCGACAAAGAAGCCGAACTTCGCAAAAAGACCAATACCGTCATTGCCAGTATCGTCGATCGCGAATCCTCGGGTCTGGGTCGCGATGAGCGCGCGCAAATCATCAAAGAGGTTCTGGATGAGGCCCTCGGCCTTGGACCTTTAGAAGACCTTCTCTCGGACCCCAGCGTGACGGAAATCATGGTTTGCGGTCACGAGAAGATCTACATTGAAAAGAACGGCTTGGTGCAACTCAGTCCGGTGCACTTCACCTCGAACTTTCATTTACGAAAAGTCATTGAACGAATCGTCGCTCCTCTCGGACGACAGATCAACGAGTCGGTTCCTTATGTCGATGCGCGCCTGAAAGACGGCTCGCGGGTTAATGCCGTGATCGAGCCACTTGCGATCGACGGCCCCGCCGTGACGATTCGTAAGTTTCGTAAAAAACCGGTGAGTCCTGAAACTTATGTGAACGAGTGGAATGCCTCGACAGCCAACATGATGGAGTTCTTACGAATCTGCGTTGCCAACAAGATGAACGTGATCATCTCCGGGGGAACGGGTTCCGGTAAGACAACACTTCTGAATACTTTGTCCGGGTTTATTCCCTCAAACGAGAGGATCGTCACAATCGAGGATGCGGCCGAACTTCAACTCAAACAGGAGCATGTGGTTCGACTTGAAACTCGCCCAGCAAACATGGAAGGCGAAGGCGCCGTCACCATCCGCGATCTCGTCAAGAACTCGTTGCGTATGCGGCCTGATCGAATTGTGGTCGGCGAATGTCGAGATGGCGCCGCCCTCGATATGTTGCAGGCGATGTCGACGGGTCACGATGGCTCCATGACAACCGTGCACGCCAACAATCCAAAGGAGGCCGTCGGCCGTCTCGAGACTCTTTGCATGATGGCCGGCATGGAGCTTCCTGCCCGCGCGATCCGCGAGCAGATTTCTAACGCCGTCAATATCATCGTTCAGATTCAACGCCTCAGCGATGGCTCACGAAAACTCATCAGCATCGCCGAGGTTCAGGGCATGCAGGGTGAAGTTGTAACCCAGCAAGAGGTCTTCCGCTTCGTGGAAAAGGGCTTCGATAAGAATCGAAAAATCGTCGGCGAGTTCCAAGCGACGGGCCTCATCCCGAAGTGCATCGAAAAGTTCGAAAAGCGCGGACTCATTATTCCCAAACAACTCTTCGCCAATAGCCCTAACATGGGCACGGCAGGAGCCAATGCGCCATCTGGACCGGCCACTCCGGGATCGGCTGGCTCGAAACCCGCGACATCCTCAACCACACCCTCATCGGCCACCACACGCCCCACAGGCACAGAGGCCCAGCGCGGATCGCCCTCGAAGCCCCAGGGAGGTCGCTCATGATGGGGATCTTAAAGTCGGATTGGATGATGTTCCTCGTTTGCGGCGGAAGCGCCTTCACCATCAGCTACATGTGGGCAGATCGAGCCTTGGCTTGGCTTCACAAACGCTCTCTCGGTCAGCGCGAAGAGGTTCTTCGCCTCATGGCGCTGATGTTTGTCGACACCAATCGAACTAAAGTCACTTGGATGATGCTGCTCTCGAGCTTTGGCCTCGGGTTTCTTCTGTTCCTGCTTTTGTGGCCCCATTTCGGTTTGGGCGTTTTCATGGCCTGTGTGGTGACCGTCGTGATGTGGTCAATTCCAAGAATCATCATGGAGTCGCTTTGGAATCGTCGATGCAATCGTTTCGTCGACCAGATGGTTGATGGCCTCACCATGATGGCGAACGGGATCAAAGCCGGACTTTCTCCACAGCAGTGTATGGAGCGCGTCCAACAGAATATGCCGAATCCCATCAGTCAGGAGTTTGGTCTGGTCTTGGCAGAGATTCGAGTCGGAGCTTCGCTCGCTGAAGCTTTGACCAATCTAGCGAATCGCATTCCTCGTCAGGACGTGCAGATGTTCGTTACCGCCGTCAATATTCTCCAAGAAACTGGCGGTAACATGGCTGAAACTTTCCAGACCATCGTCTATGTGGTCCGCGAACGACAGAAGATCGAGAAGAAAATCGAAGCTATGACCGCGCAGGGAATGATGCAGGGTACGATTATCACCCTCGTGCCGCTCGGCTTATTGGTCCTGTTTTACATGGTAGATCCCAACTACGTGAAGGTGCTGTTCACCACGACTCTGGGCTTGATCGCTCTATTCGTGATGTTCACCTTGCAAATTGTGGGTGGTATCGCCATGCGAAAGATCGTTAGAATTAAGGTGTGACGCCTTCGAGCTCGAGCCAACATCGATTCGCGCATGGAATGGCGCTGAATTCCGGAAGTTGGCGCCCAGATCGATAAAGGCAGAGAGATTGAGATACAGAGATCGAGATATGGACGTCCAAGGGAGAACGCGCATGAAGACACTTGAGAATTCTCAGCGAATGACGACACCAGGAGCTTTCGCTCCAGCCTGGATGCGTTCTGCGACACGAGCGATCGTTGTAAGTCTGACGTTGTTTCACTCGATCTCTTCTCACGCCACGGTCGACATGAAGAACGCGAACTATACGGAGTCGTGGCTCGACATTCAGCTCCCGACAACGGGCTACCCACTCAAGGTTCAAAGAACCTACAACAGTCGATCCGTGTTCAATGGAATCTTTGGCTTCGGCTGGTGCTCAGATTTCGAAACAACGCTCGAGAAAACGCCCGAAGGCACCATCAAGCTCACCGAATGCGGAGCAGGACAAGAGATCTACTTCAAACCCGAAACTAAAACGGCAGATTCAGCAAAGGCAGAGTTGATCAACAAGATCATCGCCGAATACAAAAAATCGAATCCGACCGCGAGCAAGGACGTGATTGCGAATATGGAAGCCGAACTCGAGGACAATGCCGAGTATCGAGCCCGCCGAGCCCGCTTGATCAACCTACCCGAGCCCCAAGTTCAAAAGGGTGTCACCTACACATCTGATTCTCTGCAAATCGATTCGATCACGTTTGATGGAACGACCTACACTCGTGCCCTCAGTGACGGCTCCTCGCAACGCTTTGATGCTCAAGGGAGGCTGTCGGCCATCTTTGATAAGAACGGCAACTATCTCCGCTTAACTTATTCAGGCGCAGTGCTTCGCGAAGTCGCGGACAATACGGGTAAAAAGCTGAGCTTCCAGTTCTATCCGACAAAGCGGGTCAAGGAAATCACAGGGCCCGGCGGCGTAAAGGCTTCCTACAAGTTTCAAGGCGAGGATCTCGTCGAAGTCAAAAACATGTGGAAGAACCCGAAGGGTCAACCTAATACGTACACTTTCGAGTACGACGACAATCACAATCTGACAAAAGTTACTTATCCCGATCGAACTTTTAAAGCCCTCACCTACAACAAGCAAAAAGACTGGGTCACGTCTTTCCAAGACCGCTCAGACGGGAAAGAGGTCTGTAAGGAAACCTATAATTACGAAACCAGCAAAACCACACCGCAGGATCACTTTTGGTCAGAGGCTGAAAAAAAATGTGGCGCTGAGGTCGTGAACAAAGCTCGCTTCGAGTTCTGGCTGAAAAAGCGATCTGATGGCCGTCGATATCTTTCGCGAGTTATGAATAAATCGCAGAGCGATACCGTCGACATCACTTATCATCCCGAGTTCGGACGGCCGACCTCAGTGAAAAAGGGATCCAACACCACGGCCTTCGAATACTACGACAACGGTCTCATCAAGGTGAAATCGAGTGCGAACTCGAAGATGTCGTTTGAATACAACAAGCAACACAACAAAGTCGCTCGCGTCGTCACCGAATACTTCGACGCCAAGGGAAAGGCGGCCGCAAAGCGCGATACAACCTTCTCCTACGATGGCAAAGGCAATCTCATCGCGGCCCAAAACAGTGACGGTCAGTCTGTTCGCCTGACCTACGATGCTCGAGGCAGAATAGCGACCATTATCGACCACGCTAAGAAGGAAGTGCAGATCAAGTATGAGGAAAAGTCAGGCCGACCCGCCCAGATCACGCGCCCCAAAGTGGGCACGATCATGGTCACCTATAAGTCGAACGGTGAAATTCGCAATGTTGTGAGCCCCGATGGTGGACCTACGGTGGCTCTCCAGGTCGCGAGCACCTTCAATAACTTGTTGGATATTATCGCGCCCGCGACCTCAGAGCTAAATCTCTGAGGCGAGGACACGTAAATTTTAAGAAACAGATCTGCGACTCAGGTCGCAAGAGAAGGAGTGAGGTAGGTATGGAAATCAAGTCACCCCAAAGGCAGAGTGGAAGCCCGGGCATGACAGCCAATTTGCGAAAGTTGGTCCTGTCGACGGGCTTGGTCATGGCGCTCGGACTCGTTGGACTCGCATCTGCGGATCCCAACATGACGGAGATTCCCGATCGCTCGGCGACTGAGTACGGCGTTCCCTACGCGAGCGATCACGGGATACCCTGCCGCAACTGTGAGAACCGTAACTCTCCCAAGCTGGGATATGAGAGCCGTCTGGTTCCAGGCTCAACGACGGATGTCATGCAGAGAAATACGAACGGCGGCGACGATACAGCTCGCTGATCCCGTCTCATTTTGAGACACAACCTGCTTCTTCTCCATTAAAGGTGCACGGGGAAATCCCCGCGCGCCTTTTTGTTTGTGGGGGCCAACCTGGTCGATTGCAATCAGGCGATGTCCAAGAACTGAACATGCGTCGAATCCGAGTCGCGCCCAGAAGCGTCACTGGTCTCGTGGATCGACCGACTCGCTTCTATTCGAGATGAGATCACTCACAGTTCGATCTGAGCGTTCTCGCTGGCACGAAGCGTGAACATCTAGTTTCCAACACGATTTGCTTCGGCCCCCCGAGACAAGTCGAGAGCGGAGGAAAAGTATGAAACACGCAGGCACTCTTCACACGATCAAGTCGAACCGAGCGAAGTTCATTTTTGCTATGACCATCGCCGCAATCGCCCTCTCATCGAGCTTGGCACAAGCCCGCGTTCGCCAGACCGCCAGCGAAGACCCTAACGATCGTTTCACACGAGCCGGTCAGGCCTATCACGCAGCCAAGAGGGACGGTCTCAACTGCGCCAAGGCGGCCTCCGGAAATCACACTCAAGCCGTCGAAATTGCAGATGGACGCTCTGGCACAAGCCGCGCACAAAGCAACGGGCGCGAAGTGACTCGCTAAACTATAATCGACTTGGATTCTAACGCCGAGACTCTTCTCGGCGACCCTTCAAGCGCGAGGCGGCCTCATCCGAAACTTGATCTGAGGCCTCTTCAAATTGACCTCGTACTGTCGTCCAAACTTCTTTGCTCAATTGCACAGCTCCCTTCGCCACCTCTTGAAGGAGACGCGGAAGCGGTGCCTCGCGAATCCAGGCCTCAGATGTTGCCTCCAAAGTCGATCCTCCGACTCTGAACTGAAGGGCTGAAATCAACAGCGCGGAAAAAACAAAGCTCTTCACGACAAAGCTCAACTCACCCATTAAGCCTCCTTGCTCTCACGACGATCCGCCATTGCACGCTGAATGGCCTTCACAAGGTCCTCCGACGTGAATGGCTTCGATAAAAAATCACAACATCCCGCTTGGATCGCACGCGCGACAATCGACTCGTGATCGGCCGTTGAGAAGGCAATCACCCGAGTTTGGGGATACTCCGCGAGAATGGCTTCTGTGGCTTCGATACCGTTCATCTTCGGCATGACCAAGTCCATGAGAATGACATCCGGCTGGAGTGTACGTGCGAACATGAGCGCCTCTGCACCGTCTTCAGCCTCAGCCACGACGCTGATCCCTTGATCGCGCACATTCAACTGAACGAGCTCTCGAATGAAGGGCGCATCATCAACGATAAGAAGGCGAATCATGTCTCTAGGATATTCTAGATTTAGGGAGGCCTAAAACTCAGTTACTCCAGCCAATGCCGAACTGGATGAGAGTCGTGCTCTGCGTGACCCCGACGTTCGTGAGAGTTGAACCCGTGACCGGGTCAGCGAGACTAGAGTCCCCCGAAAACAAATGCCGTTCTACGGAGTGCGTGAGCTTCAGAAAGACGGAACTCGTTTCATCCAAGGTCCAAACTCGGCGCAGCGAGAAGGCTAACGCGTGCGAGTCTACGTTGCCTCCCGACTTCAATTGAATGCCCGTGGCCTCCTCGGCATGGCTGACCTTCGGCGCGAAGTCCACTCCCAAGCCCCAGAATCCTGCAGGCAAGCGAAACAAGCCCTCGAGATTCAGCTTCACTCCCGACGTGCGCAATCGAGGCCGACGTTGAGCATCAGCTGAGACACGAAGTTGGCTTTCAAAGAAACCCAACCCATAGAGAAACTCGCCACCGCGATCGACTCGACGGCGTTGAATGCCAATTGCCAAGTCATTTCGGTTCAAGGCGACCTGGCGATTCAAACCATCGCTCACCGAAGCAGCTAGGCTCGTGCCCATCTCGAGCTCCACAGCCAAGTGATCACTGAGCCACACCGCCGCGTCCAACTGAACGGCCGGACTGGCCGCCTGAAAGTTTCGATAAGCCGAGTCACTTTTCGAATCGAGGTAAAAGTATCCCGGAGAAAATGACATTTCTAAGACCTTCGAGGCTGTGACCATGCGCTCAACCGCAGCCGAATTCTCAGCACTTCCGGGCGCTCCAGGCGGCGTCTTCTCATGAGGAGAGTCACCCGAAGCATTCGGCGAAACAGCTGGGGCCGTGCTGGGCTTCACATTCGCAACGCCGTCAACATTCTCTAGGGGCGTTGGACTCGGATTGATGGCGCTCACTGGATCAGGACGACGATTTCCAGCGCTTGGCGTGGGCCGAACTTGATATCGGCCGCTCTCGCCACGGCGCTCGTTAGGAGTCGGTCGAGGAGCAACTTGCGCCGGCGGAGAAAGCAGGAGCGCTGAACTCGGATCCATCTGCGCGTGGGCATTTTCAATTTGGAAACACAAGCTCGACAAGGCCGCGAGCGAAGCGAAAATCGAAGAAAACTTGCTTCGGCCCGATTGCAGTTGGGCACGATTTTTCCAAAGCTCGAGTTTGAATGGGCGTGGGTCGAACTGCATACTCTTCGTTTCGGCTAGACCTCCTTCAAACTCGACGGCCTTGGGTCCGGTTTGTGTTTCCACCCACTCGCCTCCCGACCTTCGGTTCAAACTCACTTGTGAACCCGAAGCACGCGCGGCACAATGTGAAGGGTGAGGCTTCACATGTTCCAACACGTATGCACCTTTCGCACATTGACGAATCCGACACGCCGATGCGGTTGGTCTACGTTTCTGACGGCGTTTGCCATGCTGACCTTTGTCCAGCTCGCCAGCGCTCAAAATTCCGAGCCCTCGACCTCGGTCCAATCACCACGCGTCGAGCAGGGCGCGGTATTCACATCTCCCAGCGATGACTTCATTAGCATTCGGAAGATTTCTGTATTGCCCGGCGCCGACAACCTCGATGGAATCTTCGTCAGACCTGTTGAGTCTCACCTCGTGGGCTTGCTCAAGACCTCGCATCGGTGGGAGTACGCTGACACGGGGTTGGTTTCGCTCCCCAAGGCTCCTGTTGAGCTCGAAGACAATCCAACACTCACTCAGCAGCTGCTGGCGCCGATTCCCGTGGATGCCGTGATCCTACCCTCACTCACGAAGGGTCCCACCGGACTTTCCATTCGCCTTAGCCTCATCATGAAGTCAGATGGCCGAGTGCTCCTCCAAGAGCAGGTGAAAGATCTCAATCGTTTCGAGATTGCTGAAGTCAAGAATCAGGTCGGGCAACTGTATCAACGCCTGATTCGAAAAATTCCTTACGATGGTTTGATACTCAGTCGCCAAGGCAATCGAGTCACCCTCAATCTCGGTCGTGTCGACGGCGTACAACTCAATCAAGATCTTGCCGTTGTCCAAGTTATCTCTCTCACTCGTCACCCAAAATTTGGTTTCCTCATCTCAACCGAGAAGGAGATCCTCGGCCGAATTCGAGTTCTCAAGGTCGACGACACTTTGAGTTTTGCCATCGTGACCGCCGAGAAAGAACGCGGCGCAATTCGCCGACTCAACAAGATCGCGGGCCTCAATGCAGTTGAGTATGGAACTGATCAGACACTCAGCAGTGGAACTGACGAGGGTTCCCTCCAAGACCGACCAGATCACGGTGTTGCATTTGGCTCGCAAGCTGAAGAATGGCTGCCAATCCGTGAGCCCAGTTTCGGCCAGGTCGGCGTCAAAGCGGGTCTCGGCATGTACAAGGGCGGCATGAATCTGACGGGCGTGGGCGCGCTGGAGGCGAAGTCCGACTTCTACCCATTGCTCGAGGTCGACGGCGAACTTTGGTTGAATCCGAATTGGACAGTCCAGGCCGAGGTCACTCAAGGCATCATGTCCACCTCGAATCCACGTGCCGGCGCGAGCCCTTCCACACTCAACCACGCGCTCAACAAGTATTCGATCTCGATGGCCTACAACTTTCTCATGCGAAATGACTTCTTCGGTCCGAAGTTTCAGTTCCGCGGCGGCCTCAGTTACTATCGCATGTACGTAGATGACTCGACTCCACAAGGCCTCACAACGGTGAACTACAACGGTGTCCTCACCGGAGTTGGTATCTATTTCCCTCTCGGCACTTTTGCGAATCAAGCGTCTGATCCCAGCGAACGCCTGCGACTCTGGGCGATCGGCGGCGACCTCAGCATGCTCTTCCTGACAAAACTTACAGAATCACCGATTCGGAGCGGAGACTCCTCCAGCAACACGATCAACGAATTCTCATTCTTCGTCGATCGTCGCCTCGCCATGAACTTGATTCTTCGATCTCAACTTGAATTCGCGCTCTACTCCTCGAGCCTTTCGGGTTCTGGAAATCGTACTGAGCCCGCGACCAGCATCTCCCAGCGCCACATCTCCGCGACCGCCGGCATCATCTATCAGTTTTAGATGGCAGTCTTAGATGTGAGCCTAGTGGGCAGTTCGACTCGAAGGCTTTGCGAAGGCCCTTGAAGGCAATAACCCAAGAAAAAAGGCGACCTTCAAAAGGTCGCCTCTCATCGGACAGAGTCCAAAGTCGCTGTCGATGATGCCACTTAAGCCGTCGTCAGTCCCAGAGATGCTTCAATCTGGAAGGGGTTCCGGGGAGTCGCCTAGTCCGTATGGCAGCCTCCCATCAATCCGCTGAAGCCCATATATTCAGCGGAGATCGGGTAGGTTTTGTCCGACATTCCATCTGAGCCCTGACCATCGAACACCAGCCTCAAGATCGCTGTGCCTTGCTGATCTCGCAGCTGATAGGCGGGCGGAGAAGCATCCGGCTCACCCAGGCGAACCAAGACTCCCGGTCCAAGATTTTGCGGGTCGAAATTTCCGGTTTCCTCATTCAAATCCTCAGGACTGACCTTTGTGATGTTTTTGGTCGATCCATCGAAAGTAATTTTAATGAATGGCTCAGTGAAGTTGCAGTAAAGGCTTTCGGCCCCGATCGCCTGTGAACCCCACAAAAGGCTGAGAGATAGAATCACGGTTTTCATTTTTCCTCCTGGGCGTTCCACGATCGTCGGACTATCAGCTCCGTGGCTCTCCGCAAACAGCACGGCGAAGCCATGTAACCTGTATAGTCGCATCGAGATGAAGACACGCAGGTTTCGATCACTTTCTTTAGCCTTACGGTTGACGTCGATAAAAAAGGCCCGGGATCTCTCCCAGGCCTTCTGCGAACACATAGCAAATCGCGATCCGCGATTACATCATGTCCATGCCGCCCATGCCGCCACCGGGGGCTGCGGGCATTTTGTCTTCCTTCTTCGGGAGCTCAGCGATCATCGCTTCTGTTGTGAGCATCAACGAAGAGACCGAAGCTGCGTTCTCGAGTGCCGAGCGAACAACCTTCACCGGATCGATCACGCCCGACTTCACGAGGTCTTCGTAAACCTCAGTGTAAGCGTTGAAGCCGAAAGCCTGCGACTTGTTCGAGCGCACTTTCTCGAGAACAACGGCGCCATCGAGGCCCGCGTTGAACGCGATCATGCGCAGTGGCTCTTCGCAAGCACGCTTGATGATCTGAGCGCCCCAGCGCTCATGCTCGTCGTACTTCGTCAGATCGATCGCTTCCGATGCGCGAACCAATGCAGTTCCGCCGCCGGCCACGATGCCTTCTTCCACAGCTGCGCGAGTCGCGTTCAAAGCGTCTTCCACGCGAGCCTTCTTTTCCTTCATCTCAACCTCTGAAGGAGCACCAACGTGAATCACAGCGACGCCACCGGCGAGCTTCGCGAGACGCTCTTTGAGCTTCTCTTTGTCGTAGTCGCTGGTTGTCTCTTCGATCTGAGCTTTGATCTGCGCCACACGAGCCTGGATGTCGGCCTTCTTGCCGTTGCCATCGATGATCGTAGTGTTGTCTTTGTCGACCACAACACGCTTAGCAACACCGAGATCAGCCAAAGTCGCCTGCTCGAGCTTGCGGCCCATATCTTCCGAGATCACCGATCCTGCAGTCAGGATCGCGATATCCTCGAGCATCGCCTTACGACGATCGCCGAAGCCCGGAGCTTTCACGGCGCACACGTGGAGTGTGCCACGCAGCTTGTTCACCACCAAAGTCGCCAGAGCTTCGCCCTCGACGTCTTCAGCAATGATCAACAGCGGACGGCCTTGCTTGGCTACGCCTTCCAACACGCCGATCATGTCCTTCATCGATGAGATCTTCTTGTCGAAGATCAACACGTAGGCGTTTTCAAGGATGGCTTCCATGCGCTCAGCATTTGTGACGAAATAGGGCGACAAGTATCCGCGGTCGAACTGCATACCTTCGACAACATCCAACTCAGTCAAAGCTGTTTTGGATTCTTCGACAGTGATGACGCCTTCGCGACCGACTTTTGCCATCGCTTCCGACAACATTTTGCCGATTTCGGGATCGTTGTTGGCGGAGATCGTTCCCACTTGAGCGATTTCAGTTTCGCCCTTAACTTGCTTCGACAACTTCTTCAGCTCGTCACGAACGGTCGCAACAGCTTTATCGATGCCGCGCTTCACTTGTGTGGGATTGTGTCCAGCCGACACGATCTTCACACCTTCGCGGAAAATAGCCTGAGCCAACACAGTTGCTGTGGTTGTGCCGTCACCCGCGTCGTCGTTGGTCTTCGACGCCACTTCTTTCACCATTTGCGCGCCCATGTTTTCGAACTTGTTTTCAAGTTCAATTTCTTTCGCGACCGATACGCCGTCTTTTGTGACCAGCGGAGCGCCGAAGGATTTTTCGATCACGACGTTACGGCCCTTCGGACCGAGAGTGACCTTTACTGCATTCGCCAACACGTTCACGCCGCGCAAAATTGCTGAGCGAGCGTCTTCATTAAAACGAAGTTCTTTTGCCATGGTTTCCCCTTACTTCAGTTAAGTTTCAAAATTGGCTTGTCGAGGTCGATCAGTTGAAAACGCCGAGAACGTCTTCTTCGCGCATCATGAGGTACTCTGAGCCTTCGAGCTTCAGCTCAGTGCCCGAGTACTTCGAGAACAACACTTTATCGCCAACTTTCACTTCCAACGGCAGAGTTTTGCCATCTTCCATGATTCGGCCCTTACCCGTGGCGACAACTTCACCACGCTGCGGTTTCTCTTTAGCTGTATCGGGAATGATGATGCCTCCCGAAGTTTTTTCTTCTTCCGCCATACGGCGAACAAGAATGCGATCATGCAACGGACGAACATTGAGGTCTGCGCGTGCCATTTTTTCCTCCTCTTTCGAGATCAGGTTTGAGTCCGGTTTGTTACTAAAACAAAATTGATTGCCATGTTCCGATGACGCTTTTGTCAGTGCCGATGAATCAGCTCTAGAGATCGAGTCAGCTGTGCCACGACAAACAAAAACCCACCGAATGCGACGTTGCTTTCGGTGGGCAATATGGAGCGCCCTAAAATTCTGTCAAGCTAGGAAGGGCAAGAGAGTTGAAATCCCATTAAAAACAGAGGAATTTTCGGAATTTTAACGCGACGGGCTAGAAGCGGGGTGAGCCCAAAGATTGGCCCACAGACATCGGACCGCGGCCTGTCGAGTACGCCGAATCCTGTGCGGTCGCCTTCTGATAGGCCAGCATCAGGTCCGCCACATCTTCGGGTGGCATCTGTCGAGCAGCCTCCAACATCGCCTCACGAGTTCGGAATTGCGAGAGATAAACGGCAAAGTAGTCGCTGACGTTCAGCTCCTGGGCCATCTCAAGATTCGACTTGGCTTGTTCCACACGACTTTCAAGTCGCTTTTGATCGACGACACGAGTTGTTTTTGTCGAACTCGCGGCGGCCGCCACTGGTTTCGCTTCAACCTTGACGATCGGCGCTCGGTGTCCAGGTGCGCGATCGACGATGGGGCCTCGCTCCAGATTGAGATCGGCAATCGCTCGTTCCAACTGCAGGCGCGCGTCGCTCACGCGATGTTCCTTCCAAGCACGGAAGCTCAGTACGTTCAGAGGCGGAATGTCCGAGACCCCATTCACCGCGGAGGGAGTGGTCGAAGTCGCCGAGGCCACAGACAGCATGGAACCGCAGGATCCGACAATCGCCAGGCCGATCAACGCGCGCGCAAGGGTGCGTGCAAGAGTGGTCCTCACTGAGTCGGTGGACTTTTGCGTGATCAGATTTTGCAAACGTTCCAAGTGACTTCTCCGTCTTAGATTGTGTCGGAGCCTTCGGGCTCAACACGGGATCTCAACAATCGCTCCTGCGCCAGGGATCAAGCCCTGTGCCGTCCGCGATGTTCGTTAAATTCTCGTGATTTCGATAGTTTATCATGATGCTCCGGAATGAATTGTGCCGGAACTAGGCCTCGAGGGCTCACCTTTTTTCCCAAACGACTGGGTCCATATTTTGACCAGTGGTGAAGCCTCTCTAGCCTTTTGTGAGTTCCGGTCTGGCCGATTTGCGGACCAAGGGGAAAGGACTTAATTTGCGTCGCGAAAACAACCCCCCGCTCTGAGGAGAACTCCCGTGACCCAGTCAACTTTCTCGCGCCAACCGCGCTTTGGTTACTTTGCTTGCGTATTGGCTTTGGCCGCAGCGGCTACAGTCGCCAGTGCCGAAACACCCCAATCGGCCTCGCAGGCCGCCCCGACGCTCACGGAGCTCGAACAGCGATGGCAGATGTTCCAAGCCAATCCCGTTCAGTTCATGGAGATGACGCCACCGAAGCGTGTGCAGGGCCGTGCCGCTCTGCCGCTCTTCTCGCCCCAAGATATTCGCGATCTTTCCTACATGGATAAGAAGAGCGCGGCTCGCCAGCTTTGTGACGAAGCCGGAATCTGCGTTGCTGACATTCTCGAGGGTCGAGCGGCTGCGCGCCAAAATGCGCGCGACTTCTTTGACGCCGGAGAACTCAACGGCCAGCGACCCGTGATGGGTCTCAAGCAAATGGAAGCTCAGGGTCTGATGAGCGGTGAATTGGCTGAGACACCCTGGTCGGATTCTTACTGGCCGATCTATCAAGGGATTTTGGGCGCGCGCTACGCGAATCGCAATTTCATGAGTGCAGGTAATTGGAAAGCTCACCATGAGTTCACGAGCCAACAACACACGCTCAAGGCCATCGCCGACAAGGGCAGCCCGCTGATGCTCGACACTCTGTCACCCGCTGAAAAGTACGATTTGTTGATCGGCGAATTAGCGGACGGCCGTACGGTGTACGAATCGGGCTACCTGACCCCCTCGATGTGGGAGCAGGGGCGCGGCTATTGGGACGATCGTGGTGAAGTCGAACCTTGGATGGGCATTTGTCACGGATGGGCCGTTGCAGCCTACATGCTACCGCGTCCTTCGAAATCAGTCGAAACGACATCGGCCGATGGCAAGAACAACTTGAAGTTTTATCCTTCCGACATCAAAGGCTTGGCCTCATATATTTGGGCTCAGGCGCGAGTCCCTACCCGCTTCATCGGCGGACGTTGCAATGACAAGGAAGCTCAGCGCGATCCTCAGTCGGGTCGCGTGCTCGACGAAGATTGCTTCGATACCAACCCGGCGAACTGGCATCAGATCGTCGTGAATCAAATCGGTTTGGCGAAGAAGTCTTTCGTGATGGACGCAACTTACGATTACGAAGTTTGGAACCATCCCGTCTTTTCATACAGCTACCGCTACTTCAATCCGCAAACTGGTCGCCAAGTTGAGACACTTGAAGAGGCCACTGTGGATATGCAGAGCTACTCAAATGATAAGTTTAAGCAGTTCCGCTCACCCAACGCGAAATCCGTCGTCGGGATCGAGATGGACGTCACTTATGTTGTCGAAACACATCCTTCACACGCCGATGTCGATTCAGCGGCTTACGACGCCACGTCATCTGTAACGTACATGTACGACATTGAGTTGGATGCTCAGGGTCGTATGATTGGCGGTGAGTGGTACTCGAACAAGCATCCCGACTTCTTGTGGAGCCCCGTTTCCGACGGCCGCGCCGCCTCGCAAGGTGATGCACGTTTGACTGGAACTTGGGACCCCTCGCAACCCCTGCCTAAGTTCTGGCGCGACGTCGCGGTGGCGACAGCCGTCCGCACCGGTATGCCGCTCGCAGGAATCATCGAAGCTTTAATTGAGGCTTCCAACAAATAAGCTCTACATTGAGAGAGCTTAAAGGACTCATCATGTCGCAAGGACTTAGAAGCATAAGCTCTCTTCTCCTTGCGACGCTCTTTTTGTCGATCTTGGCGCCGTCCGCCCGGGCGGCGTCTTCTTTTCCAAGCTGGTTTCCCCGACAAAGCTGTGAACAAGCTTGGGGAAAACGAGATGGAGCGGCTTACGACTGGCAGCGGGACGTACAGCGCGATCCGCAAATCGGCAACTTGGGCTATGCCTCTTACCAAAAGCGGCTTGCTGATGCCGGCGTTGTGGCACGTCGCGATTGCTTCAAAGAATGGACAATTCTCGTTTACATCGCGGCCGACAATGACCTCAGCCCCTACGCACTTTGGGATCTCGACGAAATGGAAGGCCGTTTCGAGAGTGGGCGCTTCGCGGGTTCGACTCTCAAAACCGATTTAATCACGCAGCTCGATACCGAAGGTGCGACGGGAATTCGACGTCTTCACGTGTTTCAACGCGAAGATCGACCCTATGTCGCAGCTCGCTCGAAGGCCGAGTTCGCGCAGCGAACTCCTGCTGACATTCAATCTCCGATTGTACAATTCATGTCCGAAGGAGATCCCTCGCTGATCGGTCACGATCAGCGTCTCAAGAATTTTCTGGATTGGGGTGTTCGGGAGTATCCTGCCGAGCGCTACATGGTGATCCTTTGGGGACATGGTCAGGGCTGGAGTGCCGACCCCGAAGAATCACTCCCCGCCTCCCGCTGGGGGCTTGAATCAACTGTGACCTTGCCCCCCGATCTACCGCAGGCGGACAGCTCCGGCCGCTTCGGCGGTTTGCTCTTTGATCCAACTTCGAAGACCGCCTTGCACATCAACCAGCTGGCGCGCGTTCTGGATGATGTTGTTCAGAATACTCTAGAGGGGCGCCGCTTCGATATCTACGCGAGCGATGCCTGCCTCATGCAAATGGCCGAGGTCGCCTATGAAATCGCGCCGTTTACTCGGTACATTGTGGGATCCGCTCAGGTGCAAAGTTACCTTGGACTTCCCTACCGTCGCCTGCTCTACGAATTAAACACGGGCCGATTGCTTTCAGCTTCGCGGCGTCCAACCGGCCGATTCGACGAGGTGGATGCTTTGGCGCGTATGCTGCCCCAACTCGCCGAGCAATCGCTGGATCCGCTTCGTGGTCAGCAAGGCCAAGCCGATCAGAAAGCAATTGAGACATTCACCATGAGCACACTCGCAAGTGATCAGTTGCTTTGGAACTTTGCGCCCGAGGTACAGCGCCTCGGTCAGCGCCTCCGCGAATATTTGGCGGAAGATGATTTCCGAGCCATGGACCTTCCCCAAGTCGCCCGCCTCGCTCCGTCTTTCATGGGTGGCGGGAAGGAGCTTGGGTCCTTTCTCACGCTGCTCGAGCAGGCGATTGAGCTTGAGGTCGATCGAACTGGTCAAGTGAGCGACGGAGCAAGACGACTCGCCGAGCAAATCCTGCGCACTCGCACAGCACTCGATGAGACGGTTCTGGAAAGACGCTTTGGCCGAAGCTACAGATCGACAGAGAAGAGCTTCCATCTTCTCGGTTATCGCGCTCTTGGGGTTTGGCTTCCCCAGGGCCCACTTGAGTTTCAGCGGCGCGCACCCGATTTTCGTCGATCGAAGTTTAACCAAGCGACGGGTTGGCTCGATTGGCTCGATGACATTTACTGAATGCTTCACTAGCATCGGGGCATGACACTTCAGCAATTGATGTATGTGGTTGCCGTCGCCAAACATCGCAATTTCAGCGTCGCTGCCGAAAAATGCTTTGTCACACAGCCGACATTATCCATGCAGATTCAAAAGCTCGAAGATGAACTCGGCATGGAGATCTTTGACCGTCGCCACACGCCCATCGAAGTGACGTCCCAAGGCCGAGCCGTTGTTCAGCAGGCTCAAGCCGTACTCGCAGAGGCGGATCGCCTCAAAGCTCTGGCCAAAGAAGAAATTGACCATGTCGCGCATGAGATCCGCATCGGCGTGATTCCCACCCTGGGCGCGAGCCTGATCCCCCGCCTGGTGGGTGGCATGAAGCTACAGTTTCCTGAGACCCGCCTTGTGATTGAAGAACGTCAAACGAAAGACGTCATCACCAGCCTCAAGGCGGGCGAGCTGGATCTCGGCTTGGTGGTGACGCCGCTCGATGACGACAGCTTGATGTCACAAGCTTTGTTCTTGGAAGCTTTCTATCTCTACATCAACGAAGAGCATCCGCTCGCGCAAAGGAAAGCGATCGATCGTCAGCACCTGCAACTGCGAGAGCTGTGGTTACTGAGCGAAGGCCACTGCTTTCGAGAGCAGGCGATGAGTCTTTGCGCCGATCGAAAGCGCGTGCAAGACGATCAGCGCCCGCTGTTTGAAAGTGGTAGCCTGGAAACCCTTCGAAAGATGGTCGATCAGACAGGTGGCTATACGCTCATTCCGGAACTTGCTATCGAAGATCTTCCCAGTACCAGCCGAAAAAATATTCGTCCGATTAGCCCGCCCGCGCCGGCGCGCGAAGTCAGCCTCGTGCACCACCAGACCTATCGTCGCCGCGCAACCATTGAGGCGGTCGCCCAGGCGATTCTTCAAAGCCTCCCCTCCCATCTCGTCGAAGCTCGCAAGCTCAAGAAAGTGAACGTACCTTTGAAATGAGAACCAACAAATCTTCGCGTCAAAGAAATGTGCGAAAATTTGCGTTTCGAGTCATTTCTCCCCTCCAACTCCACTTCGCCCCGCAACGAAATCGAGATCTCGATTGACCCCCAGGCGGTCATAGAATTCCCTGTCCCGGATTGAGAGAAGTTGTATTTTTTCGGCATGGAAGAGGGGGCCTACATGCAGCGCCTAAGTTTGAATTCAAGTTTGGGTTTGCGAAATCGAGTCACACTTTTGCTCGCGGGCGTTGGCCTCGGCATTTCAATGATCGGCTGCGGCTATCCGGGGCGCGATCTCGGTCCGGTCGAAAAGGCGGCCGAAATTGAGTGGCTCTACGGAACGTTCGAACGCAATTATGCTCCGGCTGATTGGAAGGCCGACGCCCTTGGTCCAATTCCTGGCGTGACTTTGGCGCAGGCGAAGCAGGATTGCTTAGCGCAAAGTACGGCCATCCAAAAAGCCGACGAATTTATGGCGCACCTCAGTCGCTGCGTGAATCGCTTTGCAGATGCTCATACGCGAATCAGCGGCATGGGCCAGGTCTTACCCGAAACCATTCAAGTGGCGCATCTGGGCTTCCAAACCCAGCTTGTACGCTTCGATGCCAACACCGACGAGGCGAAGCCGCCGCGCATGGAATATGGACTCCGTGTCGTACAGATTTTGCCGACAACCACAGATTCGAAGTTCCCGGTCAAGGAGGGCGATCTCCTCACGAAGATCGATGGACGAGATGTGCACACCTATCTGCGCGAAGAACTGATGCCATTCTTTAATTTGGGTCATGAGCCAGCATCTCTTGTCATGTCGGGACAGGCTTTCGCGCTGCGCGATTCATCGACGGCTCCACTCCCCAAGACTCAAGACGTAAGTCTCGAGATCAATCGCGAAGGCAGCATCGTCAACGTGCAGCTCCCCTGGAATCATATCGATCACGTCGAATTCAATAAGGCCCTCGAGGCCGCTCGCCCGCCCGCGACCGAGTCCTCCCAGGCCGCAGATTTCCGCGGCTATTGGGTCGGTTTTGACGGTGTCGACGCCCTACTTAGCTTGCTACAGAAGTACCGCTCACAAATTGGTGAGCGCGTCCGCCTTCTGCTGACCAATGGATTCCGCGTGTACAACTTGAACGCGACGATTGCGCAAGCGCGCAAACTGCTCGCCGCAGAAGAAGAGGAAAAACAAGAAAAGGGCAAAGATCTCACCTCCATCGAATCAGCGATTGAAGAGTTTGCGACGCCCATCGAGATCTTCGATGTGTCGGTCGAACCCTTTAAGGCCAAGTTGCTCCTTGCTGAAGACGGTAGTCGCCTCGGCTATATCAAGTTTGACAGCTTCGGCGGTGGAGAAGAGTCGCTCAAGGCCTTCCGGGGACTGATCGCTCGCTTCAACAAGTCACAGGTCAAAGGCCTGATCATTGATCTGCTCGACAACGGTGGTGGTGATCTGATTTTGGGTATGCAGATGCTGAACTCACTCAGCGCGAAGAGTTTGCAGTATCCGAAGATGCAGCTGGCGCTGAACGACAACTGGATCAACAGCTTCAAGTCGGATTCGCTCTATGCCGCCAGTGATGCGCAGCGGACTTTGGCGAAACGCGTGCTCACACAAATGCGCCAGGATCTGGCAGCAGGTCGACGCCTCTCGCAACCGATCTCGGTGACGGAGCTTTCGCCCTTCGATTTCGATAGCCTTAAGACGGATTGTGAAACCACCGGCAAGTGTTTGCGCAAAGGCGCCAAAATCAGTGTCCTGATCAACGAGACCTGCGCGTCGATGTGCGACATCTTTGCGGCCGTCGTGCGTGACAACCAGCTCGGTCGTCTCTTTGGCTCACAGACCATGGGTGCTGGCGGCAACGTGGTCAGCCACGCGTTTTCTCCGGTCACAAAAATGATTTTGGGACAGACCGAATCCTTGATCGTTGATGTCTCGGGACAATATCTCGAGAATCGCGGTGTGAAGCCGGATCAAGCGATCGACACATTGATGGATCGCGATCAGAACTACGTCGAGACGATTCGATCTGCGATGAAGTGGTCGCTCTAGATTAAATTGCCGAGCTCAATAGAAGAGGCCCAAGCTCGTCAGCTTGGGCCTTCCCTTATGCCCTTCACCTATCCGACTAGGCGTGCATACGGTCTTCAAAAGCGGCCAGCGCTGCCTTGGCACCTTCGCCCATCGCGATGATGATTTGTTTGTAGGGGGTCGTGGTGACATCGCCTGCGGCATAGATGCCCGGAACCGATGTCCGACCTTTTTCGTCGACGATCACTTCACCAAACTTGGAAAGTTCAACCACACCCTTGAGGAACTGCGAGTTCGGCACCAGACCAATCTGCACAAACACACCATCGAGATCAATATTCTGCATGTCGTTTGTCGCACGGTTGGTGTACCGCAAAGCCTTCACCACCTTCCCGTCGCCCACGACTTCTTCCGTCTTCGCTTGAGTCACAATCGAAACGTTCGGGAGAGCCTTCAACTTGTCGACCAAGATTTGGTCCGCCTTGAGTTCGGCATTGAACTCGAGCAGAACCACCTCACGAACGATTCCCGCCAAATCAATTGCCGCCTCCACACCGGAGTTGCCGCCACCGATGACAGCCACTTTCTTACCTTTGTAGTAGGGCCCATCACAGTGCGGGCAAAACGCCACGCCAC